>NZ_JAGQAY010000019.1:0-45498 GCF_024345355.1 Cyanobium sp. WKJ7-Wakatipu | reverse complement strand
CCGGGCATCGCTGGCAACGGCCTGAGGTCCTGGTTCATGTCCCCACGGCTGCGATCGGATATTCCGCAATCACAGGAGCTCAATCACCGCTTCCTGGCCTCACCGCAACTTGCGACACGCTCCTAGCGCTGCGGGGCGGACAGGGGGCATTAAGCGGGGTGCTAGGGGGTCGCGCAATAATTATTAGTGAGGAACCTCGCCGCTGTCTGCCGCCGAGTCACACGAAGTCGTGTGGCGGCTGAACTATGAGCCAGTCACGATTGGGTGAGGATTTTTCATCGACCTTGTCTATGACAACCCATCCAGCTCCGCCCGCTTCCGGTGTTCGCAAGATTCCGGTTCGGACTGCTCAAGGCACGTTTGATGTTTGGACACGTCGCAGCGGTGCGAGTCCGAACATCAAGTTGTTGCTGCTCCATGGCGGGCCTGGCTGCACCCACGAGTATTTCGAGGTGTTTGACAGCTTTCTGCCCCAGGCGGGAGTCGAGCTCTATTTCTACGATCAGTTGGGTTCGCATCACAGCAGCCAGCCTGATCACGCTGATCTCTGGGAGGTCGAGCGATTTGTCGATGAGGTGGAGCAGGTGCGCCAAGCACTGGCTCTCGATGGCAGCAATTTTTTCTTGCTCGGTCACTCCTGGGGCGGGATTCTGGCGATTGAGTATGCGCTGCGCCACCAGCAATATCTGAAGGGATTGATAATCTCCAACATGGTTTGGAGTGTGCCCGAGTATAATCGTTATGCTGAAGAGAATTTTCTACGTCAACTGCCGGCGGGCGTTCTGGCTGAGCTCCAGGCCATCGAAGCTGCCGAAGATTACGACAACCCACGCTACATGGAGTTGTTGATTTCGCACCACTACGAGCACCATGTGTTGCGACGGCCCTATGCGCAATGGCCCGATTCGGTTCTGCGTGCATTTGAGCACCTCAATCCGAAGGTTTACATCCCCATGCAGGGCCCCAGTGAGCTGGGCGCGCGTGGCAAGTTGGCCCAGTGGGATCGCAGGGCTGACTTATCACGGATTCAGGTTCCCACTCTCACCATTGGTGCCGCCCACGACACCATGGATCCCCAGCAGATGGCGGCTATGGCCAAGGCTCTACCGCTGGGTTCCCATCTCCACTGCCCAAATGGAAGCCATATGGCAATGGTTGATGACCAAGTGGTTTACATCCAGGGTCTGATCGATTTTCTGCGGCGGGTTGATGCCCAAACGATTCGACAGGAGCCCTAATGGTTTGACTAGTGCCTAGCGCAGCTGCTCTCAGCCCATCACCGCCGCCAGCAGCCCCTCGTCGGCCTCCAGGTTGCTGGTAACGCTGCGCCCATCTTCCAGGTCCTCGAGGGCATCAAGCATGCGCAGGCAGGCGCGCAGAGTTTCGGCGTCGCTTAGGGGGCAGGCGGTCTGGGGAATCCAGCGGTGTTCCCAGCCCACAACTGTCCATCCTTGGTGCCGCAGGCCGTCCTGCAGGGCCTCTAGGTCGGCGAAGGTGCCGAACACCTCCAGGCCCCCTTCCTCGAGGGGGGTGTAGCCGAGGGCTGCGGGTCCGCCCTGCTCCTCCAGGGCCAGCAACCCCTCCAGCAGAGTTTCTTCATCGATGGCTTGGCCATCCCCGGCGGCGAGCTGCACCACCGAGCGCTGCTCAAACAGGTAGCCCACACAGCCGGTCTCGCCCAGGTTGCCGCCATGCTTGCCGAAGGCCAGGCGCACCTCGGCGGCAGTGCGGTTGCGGTTGTCGGTGAAGGCCTCCACCAGCACCGCCACGCCGCCGGGGCCGTAGCCCTCGTAGCGCACCGCCTCGAAGGTTTCGCCAGCGCCACCGCCTTGCCCTGAACCCTTGGCGATGGCTCGCTCGATGTTGGCGTTGGGAACGCCTGCGGCTTTGGCCTTCTCGATGGCGGTGCGCAGCTGGAAGTTGCCGGCGGGGTCGGCCCCGCTTCGGGCCGCCACCAGGATCTCCCTGCCAAGCCGGGTGAACACGGCGCCGCGTTTGGAATCCACAACGGCCTTGCTGCGTTTTATCTGGGCCCACTTGCTGTGGCCGGCCATCGGGGTGCGGGGGGAGAGGAGCGAGGGGCTAGCCGGTTGCGTTGAAAACCAGCTTGGGCTGCAAGAGGCCGCCTTCACTGGTGCGAGCCATGCCGGCCAGGTTGCCATCCGGCCCCAGCACCGCCACCGGCGCTCCTTCCTCCAGCGACAACCCATGGTCAAGGGCGCGGCCGCAGCGCCAGCCTTCAAGCTCAGCATCGAGCAGCTGCCGTTGCGGTAGGTGCCCCAGGGCTGCCAGTGGATTCAGCAGGGCGGGCAATGGCGCCTGATCGAGGGCTTCCAATGGCACGGCCTGTTCGAGGCCAAAGCCAAGAGCCTCGGTGCGGCGCAGCCGCGCCAGGGCACCACCGCATCCCAGCGCCTCGCCAAGGTCGCGGGCTAGAGCGCGGATGTAGGTGCCGGCCGAGCAGCGCACCAGCAGCTCCAGTCTGGCGGTTGCGGCATCCCAGCCCAGCAGCTCCAGCCGCTGGATCGTCACCGGTCGGGCGGCCAGGTTTAGCTGCTCTCCCAGACGCACCCGGGCGTAGGCCCGCTGCCCCTCCACGTGCACGGCAGACACCTGGGGCGGCACCTGGTCGATCCTGCCACGAAAGGCTGCCAGGGCCGCCTCCAGATCCGACGCCACCAAAGCGGGCACGGCAAAGCGGGCCAGTACCTCTCCCTCCAGGTCGTCGCTGACGGTGCTCACTCCCAGTTGGACGACGCCTTGATAGGTCTTGTCGCCCTCGAGGTAGGGCAGTAGCCGGGTGGCGGGCCCTAGGGCGATTGGCAGCACCCCGGTGACTGCTGGATCCAGGGTGCCGCCATGGCCCACCCGCTTGAGCTTGTAGGCGCGCCGCACCCGGGCGACACAGGCGTGGGAGGTGAGTCCCGCCGCCTTGTCGAGCACCAGAAAGCCGCAGGGCTGGTCAGCCATGGATCGGAGCGTCACCCTTGCAGCGTCCCATGTTCAGCGCCAATGACCCTGCAGCAGCGCCGCGACCTGGCGTTTCTGGTGCTGGCTGGGATCTTCCTGGGCACCATGGGCATGCTCAACATCCTTGGCCTCACCCGCTTTCTGCAGTTGGGCACGATTGGCTCCTGGCCGATCGTGGTGGCGGTGGGGGCCCTGCCCTATCCGATCACCTTTCTCTGCACCGACCTGATCAGTGAGCTGTGGGGCGAGCAGAAGGCCTCCCAGCTGGTGTGGGTGGGTCTGCTGTTAAACGGCTGGATTGTGCTGATCCTTTGGCTTGGCGGCATCCTGCCGGGGCTGGCAGGCGCGCCCGATGCCACCTTTTTTGAGGTGCGCCGGCTCGCCTTCGGCGCGGTTGGCGCCTCGATGGTGGCTTACCTGGCGGCCCAGTTCACCGACGTGCGCCTATTCCATTTCTGGAAGCGCCTCAGTGGGGGCAAGGCCCTATGGCTGCGCAACAACGGCTCCACCCTGGTTAGCCAGCTGGTGGATACCAGCGCCGTGGTGTTGATCAGTCACTACGCCAGCCATGTGCTGCCGGTGCGCCCCGGCGAGCCAGTGGTACCCCAGCTGGCCTCCTTCATCGCCAGTGGCTACCTGTTCAAACTTGTGGCAGCCCTGTCCGACACCCTGCCCTTCTATGGCCTGGTGGCCTGGCTGCGGCGCTGGTTAGAGGTGCCGGGAGAAGGGGCTGAACTAGTGGAAGAGGCCCGTATCGGGGCTGGCTCCTAGGTTGACGCTCATCTAAAGGGCATGGCAAGGCATGGGCGCGGCAGGGGAGCTGGAGTTGGGGGTGGAGCGGTTCTTGGCTGATGGCTTCGCCCTGCGCCCCCAGTTGGCCAGCTTCCTCGACATTTCTCCCGAGGAGCTGGAGCGCCGCCTGCCCAGCAGCACCGACGACCTGGCCGCCCTGCACCCCGGGGCCTTTGATCCAGACCAGGCGGGTCGCTTTTATGAAGACACTGTTGGCACCGGCCATCTGCTGGAGTTGGCGGCCTGGCACTTAGGCAGCGCCGACTACATCGCTGACACCCTGCGGCTGCAGCAGCGCTTTGCCCGCGGTCAGGTGCTCGACTTCGGCGGCGGCATCGGCAGCCATGCCCTGGCCGCGGCGGCTCTTCCCGAGGTGGAGCGGGTGTGGTTTGTGGATCTCAATCCCCACAATCGCGCCTTTGTGCAGGCTCGCGCTGCCGAGCTGGGCTTGGGCGCCAAGTTGAGCTGCTATCGGGATATGGCTGATCCGGCCCTGCCCGGGCGCTTCGACACGATCGTTTGCATGGATGTGCTGGAGCATCTGAGCGATCCTGCCGCCCAGCTGGCCCTGTTTGCCGAGCGCCTCGCCCCAGCTGGCATCGCCCTACTCAACTGGTATTTCTTCAAGGGATTTCAGGGCGAATACCCCTTTCACTTCGATGCCCCAGAGCTGGTTGAGGCTTTTTTTCGCACGCTGCAGAGCCGCTTTCTCGAGGTGTTTCACCCCTACCTGATCACGACCCGGGCCTACCGATTGGCCTGAAGGGCAGGTAGCCCGGGGCATAAAAAAGCCGGCGGAGATCCGCCGGCAGTAAGGAATCGCTTTAAGAGCTTGGGGCCAATTCAGCCGATGGCAACGTTGATGCGCTTGCGGTTGCGCAGGCCGCGCTTGATGCTCTCGAAGTTGACTACGCCATCCACCAAGGCGAACAGGGTGTCGTCGGAGCCGCGGCCAACATTGAGCCCGGGCAGCACAGAGGTGCCGCGCTGGCGAATCAGGATGGAGCCGGCGCACACGGTTTCACCGCCGTAGCGCTTGACGCCGAGGCGCTTGGAGTTGGAATCGCGGCCGTTGCGCGTGGAGCCTGTGCCTTTCTTGTGGGCCATGGATCGGGGGTATCAGCGAGTGGAAGTGGAAATTGGAGAGGGAGCGGTAAAAAAAGCTCAGGACAGAACCTTGCCACCTACGGAAATCGATTCGACCATCACGCGGGTCAACTCCTGACGGTGACCGTTCTTGCGCCTGGTCTTTTTCTTAGGACGCATCTTGTAAATGATGATCTTGGGCCCGCGGCGATGGGCCATCACCTTGAGCTCAACGCTGGCTCCTTTGACGTAAGGCTGGCCCAGGGTCGTGGTTTTGCCGTCGTTGACCAGCAACACGTTGTCGATGGTCAAGGTGCCGTCGACATCGATGCCAAGGCGGTCGAGGTCGTAGTAGCGGTTCGGCTGCAGCCAGAATTGTTGGCCTGATGCCTCAACAATGGCGTAGGCGCCACTGGTTGGGGGGTCTTGGGGAGCGGCCGGTTCGGCGCTGCTCTTGGCTGCGGATTCGGTGGTAGGGCTCATGGCGGCAGGAGCGTGGCCAGGCTGACGCAGCACTTTTGAAGCCAGGGTTTTCAATAAACCCTGAGCTAAAAATGGCTTAACGTCATTCGGCCTGGCGCACAATCGAAAAACAAACGATAATCCTCTCGTCTGGCCCTTCCTTTCGTCAACATTCAGGGGCCTTTCCCGCGGGTTGCCCCGCTGCCAAAGCGGTCCATGCCCGAATCGGCTCTCACCATTGCTGCTCTGATCCGAGATCCCAGCCTGCAGCAGGCCTGCTCCCGCTGGCTGGTCGGGGGGCGTTGCCGCATGGTCTGGGTGGATCCCTCCACCAACCCCCTAGTGGAGCTGGACCAGCGACGGGAGGAATTCGACGCCGTGCTGCTGGAGCAGGGGGGCCTCAGTCCAGAGGACTGCCGCGCCTTTGGGGATCTGGGACTGCTGATGCCGGCGGTGGTGATCGGGGGCGTGGGAGGGAAGATTGAGCTCCATGAAGCGGAGGTGCACCTGCCCCCTGATCAGCTTGAGCAGCTCAGCTACAGCCTGGATGCGGCTGTCTCCCGCTATTTGCGTGAAGGCCTGGCCGGCTCCGAGAGCTCCCCTGCTGGCCAGAGCACCGAAACCCCCGATCGCTGGAAGCTGGCCAACCGGTTGAAGGGCCGCGTCGGCTTTGTGGGGGTTTTTTACAAGCGTGATCCAGCCCGCTTTCTACGTAACCTGAGCGAGCGGGAGCGCGAAGATCTGATCCATTCCCTAGAGCGCACCTATCGAGACCTGCTACTCAGTTATTTCCGGGATCCGGCGGCGGCAAACCAGGCCTTGGAAAGTTTCGTCAATACGGCTTTTTTCAGTGATTTACCCATTACTAAAACTGTTGAGATTCACATGAATCTCATTGATGGCTTCTCCAAGCAGCTCAAGCTGGAAGGGCACAAGAACGATTTCCTCCAGGATTATCGGCTGGCCCTGCTCGATGTGATGGCCCATCTCTGCGAGATGTACCGCCGCTCCATTCCACCCGATGCGCCTTTGACTGGTTTGCCCGTCAAGGCGTCCGGCCAGCCCAGGACGGCTTGAACCAGGAGGTTTCTTAACCATGACTCCACGCAAGACCTACATCCTCAAGCTCTACGTGGCGGGCAATACGCCCAACTCGATGCGTGCCTTGAAAACACTGCGGAATATTCTGGAAACGGAATTCCGTGGCGTATATGCCCTCAAGGTGATTGATGTCTTGAAAAATCCTCAGCTGGCTGAGGAGGACAAGATTCTCGCAACCCCCACCTTGGCCAAGATCTTGCCGCCACCTGTTCGCCGCATCATCGGCGATCTCTCCGATCGGGAGCGGGTGCTGATCGGGCTTGATTTGCTCTACGAAGAGCTCAGTGAGGAGGTTTTGGAAGAGGAACTATGCGAAACCGACGGCATGGCAAATCCGTCGGTTTCGGTTCCTACAGATCCTCTCCCTTCTCTTGAGCCGCTGCCCTGAGTAGTTTTACTTAAGAACCTTTCCCTCGATGCAGGAACCAAGCCCCACTAGCAACCCCCTGATGCAGGTGCAGAAGCTCCCGACTGGGATCGAGGGCTTCGATGACGTGTGCCATGGCGGTTTGCCCATCGGCCGCTCCACCCTGATCAGTGGTACCTCAGGCACCGGCAAGACGGTGTTTTCTCTTAATTTCCTATACAACGGCATTCGTCAGTACAACGAGCCAGGAATCTTCGTAACCTTTGAAGAGTCGCCCCTGGATATTCTGCGTAATGCGGCAAGTTTTGGTTGGGATCTGCAAGAGATGGTGGAGCAAGACAAGCTGTTTATTCTTGACGCCTCGCCGGATCCGGAAGGCCAGGATGTGGCGGGGAGTTTTGATCTTTCCGGTTTGATTGAGCGGATTAATTATGCAATTCGCAAGTACAAAGCTCGTCGGGTGGCGATTGATTCGATTACGGCTGTATTTCAGCAATACGACGCGGTTTCTGTGGTGCGTCGGGAGATATTCCGCCTTATTGCCAGGTTGAAGGAAATTGGTGTCACCACGCTGATGACCACCGAAAGGATCGATGAATACGGTCCGATTGCTCGCTACGGGGTTGAAGAATTTGTTTCCGACAACGTAGTGATTCTCCGCAACGTGCTGGAGGGGGAGCGGCGGCGCCGCACCGCGGAGATTCTCAAGCTGCGCGGCACCACCCACATGAAGGGCGAGTTCCCTTTCACGATGGGTAGCCACGGCATCAGCGTTTTCCCGCTGGGAGCCATGCGCCTCACCCAGCGATCCTCAAATGTGCGGCTCAGCTCCGGCGTTCCCAGGCTCGACGAGATGTGCGGCGGAGGCTTCTTCAAGGATTCGATCATCTTGGCCACCGGTGCCACGGGTACGGGTAAAACCCTTCTGGTATCCAAATTTGTCGAGGATGCTTGTCGCTCTAAGGAGAGAGCAATTCTGTTCGCTTACGAGGAGTCCCGTGCCCAGCTGCTTCGCAATGCCACCAGTTGGGGTATCGATTTTGAGCAGATGGAGCAGGACGGCCTCCTTAAGATCATTTGCGCCTATCCCGAGTCCACGGGTTTGGAAGATCACCTCCAAATCATCAAAACCGAAATAGGCGAGTTCAAGCCATCGCGGATGGCGATCGATTCCCTAAGTGCCCTAGCCAGGGGCGTGAGCCACAACGCCTTTCGGCAGTTTGTGATTGGCGTTACTGGTTATGCCAAGCAGGAGGAGATTGCCGGCTTCTTTACGAACACCTCCGAGGAGTTCATGGGTAGCCATTCGATCACCGACTCCCATATCTCCACAATCACCGACACGATCCTGCTGCTCCAATACGTGGAGATCCGCGGTGAGATGGCCCGTGCCTTGAATGTGTTCAAAATGCGCGGCTCCTGGCACGACAAGGGCATCCGTGAATTCGTGATCACCAGCAATGGCCCTGAGATCAAGGATTCCTTTTCCAACTTCGAGCGCATCATCTCCGGGGTGCCCCACCGGATCACTACCGACGAGCGCAGCGAGCTCTCCCGTATCGCCCGCAGCGTTGCCGACGACGAGATTTAAATCTCGGCCTGGTCGTAGCGGCGTCGCTCGGCCAGTAACCGCAGTTCGTCCGTGTCGGAATTCTCTAGGGGTAGGTCAAACCAGAAGGTGCTGCCCACCCCTAGGGCGCTGGCCATGCGCACCTGGGTGCCGTGTTTTTCGAGGTTGCCACGCACAATCGATAGGCCCAGGCCCGTGCCAGCTTCGGTGTGCACCGCGTTTTCAACTCGATAGAAGCGATCAAAAATGCACTCCTGGTCTGCATCCGAGATGCCGCAGCCGCTGTCGGCGATTTCGATTCGAATCCGGGGTAGGGGCGAGGTGAGATCGCAGCTGGGGCTGTCGCTGCTGGGTTCGTTGCCCGGAGTTAGCACGCAGAGATCGGGCCAGGGGTAGGCCCGTAATTGCAGCCGCCCACCCTTGGGGGTGAACTTGAGGGCATTGCCCACCAGGTTGTCGAACACCTGCAGCAGCAGGTCCCAGTTGCCCAGGATGCGGGGCAACTGGGGATCGGCTTCAAAGGCCAGGGAGACGCCCTTTTCATCGGCATTGAGGCGGTAGGTGCGCAGGATCTGCTCGATGGCTGGGGCCAGCTCCAGCGGTTCTAGGTTCCACTCCCGCTCCGACTCCAGCCGGGATAGGTCGAGTACGTCGTTGACAAGTCTGGTGAGCCGGTCGGCTTCGGCGTTGGCGATCCCCAGAAATTCGCGCTTTTCCTCTTCGCTGAGCTGGTCGCCTAGGTCGTGGAGGGTTTCCACGTAGCTCTTGATGTTGCACAGCGGCGTGCGCAGCTCGTGGGAGACATTGCTGATGAAGCGGCTCTGGGCGGCATTGAGCTCCACCTCGCGGGTTAGGTCTTGGATGGTCATGGCGATGCCCTTGAGGCTTTCGCCGCTGGCGTCACTTACCGACTGCAAAACGATGCGCAGGGTGCGGATCGGTTCGCCAAAACTGCAACGCACATCGGCGCTGTCTCGGTCGCGGCAGGTCACGCTGTCGAGGGCTGGCTGCACCTCCATCGCCAGCCTTTCCGGCAGCTCGGCAATCAGGTCGTTGCCCTCGAGGTTGCGGCCCTCCCAGCGGAACAGCCGACGGGAGGTGGGGTTGGCCAGCACAATTGCGCCCTCGGCATCCAGCAGCACCGCCCCATCGGCCATCTTGGCGATCAGGGACTGCTGCTTCACCTGGGCGGCGGTGAGCTCCTCGATGTTTGCAGCCTTGTAGTCCTCCAGCTGGGAGGCCATGGTGTTGAAGCCGTCGAGCAGCTCCCCTAATTCCCCGCCTACCGGTAGGGCCAGCCGGGTTTCGAAGTTGCCGCCAGCGATCGAGCGCACCCCCTGCAGCAGCTCTTTCACAGGGCGCGTGATGGTGAGGGCATTGAAAACTGCCCCCAAAATCACCAGCACCCAGATTGAGATGAATACGGCCACTGTCACCTCCCGGGTGAGGGCGGCACTGGTGAGCAGGGTTTCGTTTGGATTGATACCCAGGGCCAGCACGCCGAGATAGCGGCCGTCACTCACCATCGGCACAAACACATCGGTCACCTGGCCGCCTGGGCT
Source organism: Cyanobium sp. WKJ7-Wakatipu (assembly GCF_024345355.1). Lineage (NCBI taxonomy): Bacteria > Bacillati > Cyanobacteriota > Cyanophyceae > Synechococcales > Prochlorococcaceae > Cyanobium > Cyanobium sp. WKJ7-Wakatipu. The sequence continues at coordinate 35,588 of NZ_JAGQAY010000019.1, read as the reverse complement.
TAGGTGCTGGCGGATCAGGGGCGTGTCAGGCCGTTTCTGTAGGTCTGCGGGCAATTCGAGGCGGCGGCTGAGCAGCAGCTCGCTGCTGCCAGAGCTGGCACCGATCGGAATGCCTAGGTAGATCACCCCTTCTGGATCGGCGAAAAAGATGTAGCGAAGACTGCGGCTGGAGCGCCAGAAACGATCTGCTACTGCCGCCAGCTCCCGGTCGTTGCCCTCAGCCACCAGGGGCGTGATGTTGGCCGAGAGCAGCAGGCCTAGGTCTCGGGCGTAGCGGGTATCGCTCAGCTGGGCATCTCGCTGGATGCCGTTGAGGGCCAAAAAGGTGATGCCCGTCATCAGCAGGCTCACCACCAGGGTGGCCACAGCCAGCAGCTTGGTCTGCAGGCTGAATTCCGCCCACCAGCGGCCCATGGCCTGGCGCCAGCTCATCGGCTGCGCACCTGATGGCCGATGTCGCGGCGGAAGCTCATGCCCTCAAAGTGCACTTGGGCTAGCCCGGCGTAGGCCCGCTCGAAGGCGGTATCAAAGTCTTCGGCCTGGGCCACCACCGCCAGCACCCGGCCGCCGCTGGTTAGGCAGCGGCCGTGGTCATCACGGCGGGTGCCGGCATGGAACAGCTGCAACTGGTCGGTGGGCTGCAGGGCGCTTGCGATGGGGTCGCCGCGGCGCAGCTCACCTGGGTAGCCCTGCGCAGCGGCGATAACGCAGGCACTGCAGCCGGGATGGATGGTGAGGGCTGGTGCTTGGTCGAGGTTGCCGTTGGCGCAGGCCAACAGAATTTGGGCTAGCTCCGGCCCCAGCAAGGGCATCAGGGTTTCGCACTCCGGATCGCCGAAGCGGCAATTGAATTCGATCACGCTCGGTCCGGCTGCGGTGAGCATCAAGCCGGCGTAGATCACGCCGCGGTAGTCGATGCCTCGAGCTCTCAGGGCGGCCACGGTGGGCTCAAGCACCCGCTGGCGCACCTCTTCTAGGCCGGCCGCATCCAATAGGGGAGCCGGGGCGTAGGCGCCCATGCCGCCGGTGTTGGCGCCGGTGTCGCCCTCGCCGATGCGCTTGTGATCTTGGGCAGTGGGCAGGAGCACCATGCGCTGGCCATCGCAGAGGGCGAATACGGACACTTCGGGACCAACGGTGCGCTCCTCCAGCACCAGGGAGACGCTTGTCAATTCGGCGCCAGCATCCTTGGGCTCTGCGCTGAAGCGGCCAGCAAAAATTTCCTCGATGGCGGCGCGTGCTTCCTCAACGCTTTCGGCCACCGTGACGCCTTTGCCGGCGGCCAGGCCATCTGCCTTCACCACCAGGGGGCGCCCCTGGGCCGTCAAGATTTGCAGAGCTTGTTCGCGGCTGTTTGCAGCCCAGTAGCCGGCGGTGGGAATGCCGGCCTCCTGCATCAGCGCCTTAGCCCACTGCTTACTTGCCTCCAGCTGCGCCCCATCGGCCCCCGGGCCGAAGCAGGGGAATCCCGCGGCGCGCAAGCTGTCCGCCAGGCCGGCAGCCAGGGGGGCTTCTGGACCCACCACCACCAGTTCAATTGCTAGGTCGCGGCAGGCGGCCTCTAGCGCGTCGTGGTCGGATTCGGCGATGGCCAGTTGCTGGCAGCCCGGTAGGTCGCAGCTGCCCCCATTGCCAGGGGTAATCCAGACCGCCTCAACCCCTGGCGAGCGGGCCAGGGCCCAGCCCAGCGCGTTCTCGCGGCCACCCGCGCCGATCACCAGGATCCGCGCGGGTGTTGGACAGGAGGCAGGGGGCATGGGCCGGATGCGAGGTGGGGAGTGAGCGAAAACTCTTCTAAGTTGAAACGTGCTGCGGGGGGCTGCCAGGCCCTGTTTCTAGACATGCCGGCAATACCAGCGCCATTCTCGCCCCGGGCCCGGCTGTTCCCAATTTTTGGGGCTGCGCTGGTGGGCCTTATGGCCGCCGCGCCTGCCGCAGAAGCGCAAGCCAAGACCAGGGCCGCCAGCTCGGATCCAGCCCTGATTGCCCTGCTGCGCGATGGAGATCTCAATGCCCTCGACGCCGCCTGCGTCAGTGCCGTGCGGCGCAGCGATGGGCCGCTGTTGCGCCAGCTGCAACAGCGGCTGCTCACGATCCACCCAGCGCCCCAGCCTCTTGTGGTGGTGCTGGCTAATGCCCACAGCCTGTTGAGCTGCCAGGCACCTGACGGGGCCCTGCAGGTGCTGGCACGGGTGGGGCCGGCACCGGGCGCTGAGCGGACCCAGTGGCTGGTGCTGCAGTGGCGCGCTGCCCAGGCGGGACTGCACCACCAGCTGGCGGCCGATGCCCTCGAGCGGCTTGCGGCTGGAAACCTTGGGCAGCTGGCGTTGCTGGAGTTGCCGGCGGGTCAGCGTCAGGACGGCACCCCGATCAATCGCCCAGCCCTCGATCTGTTGGCGGGCCATCTGGAAAGCCTGGGTCAACGGCAACGGGCCGCTGAGGTGTTGGTCAGCAGCGCCCAGCCCGGTGCGGCGACGGCGGCCCGGCTGGCTAAGGCGGTGGCGCTTTCCGGAGCACTCCCAGCTCTTGAGCAGGATCGGCTCCTGGAGCTTGCCCTCGAGCAGGCGGCGTCCTCAGGCAGCTGGGGGCTGGTAGCTGAGATCCTCGATCAGCAGCTGGCCCTGGCCGGTAGTACGCCGGAGCAGGTCGCCCGGGCAACGGAGCGGCGCCTGCGCCTTAGTTCCCGTATCGATGATGCCTACGGTGAGTGGATGTTGCAGCGGCGAGATCCTGCTGCCCTGTCCCGGCAGGGTCATCTGGAGCGTCAACTTCGCACTCCCCGCGCCCCTGGTGGCCATGCCGCCGCATCGCAGTCCCCCGATTCCCAGCCATGACGGCCTACAACCTCGGTTCCCTGCTTTACGAAGGCAAGGCCAAACGGGTATTCGCCACAGATCAGCCCGACTTGGTAGCGGTCGAATACAAAGACGATGCCACCGCGTTCAATGCCCTCAAAAAGGCCCAACTGGCAGGGAAGGGAGAGTTGAACTGCCGAATTTCGGCTTTGCTTTTTGAGCATCTCGCCGCACGGGGCATCCCCACCCACTACCTCGGGGTGGAAGGCAGCCGCTGGATGCTGGCCCGTCCAGTGCGGGTGATCCCGATTGAAGTGGTGATCCGCAACGTGGCTGCGGGCTCGCTTTGCAAGCAGATGCCCATCGCGCCAGGCACGCCGCTGGAGCCACCCTTGCTTGATCTCTATTACAAAGACGATGGCTTCGGAGATCCCCTGCTAACAGAGGCCCGCCTTGAGCATTTGGGCTTGGTTACCCCCGAGCAGCGCCGCCAGTTGGAAGAGCTGGCCCGTCAGGTGAACCGGGAATTGCTGGCCCTGTTTGATTCAGTCGGCCTGCAGCTGGTCGATTTCAAGATCGAATTGGGGCATACGGCCAGTGGTGAATTGGTGGTTGCTGACGAGATCAGCCCTGATACATGCCGTCTTTGGGATAGGGAGGTAATGGATTCTCAGGACCGGATTTTGGACAAGGATCGATTCCGACAGGATTTAGGCGGCGTTGTCGAGGCCTACGGGGAGGTCCTCAAACGGGTCCAAGGGGCCTGTCCTCCACCCAGGGTCTACCGGTAAGGTCAGCCCAATTTGCGGCCTGTCCGCTCCGCTACCCCTTCCCCATGGCTGGTTTGCTGAGTTTGAAGGATGTTTGGCCCCTGATGGGCGCCGCCCTCCTCTCGGCGACCCCGGCCCTGGCCCAACCCGCATCACAGCAGGTGGACAATCCTTTAGCGGAGCCTGCCACCCAGGCGCCTGCCAGCCAGGCGCCTGAGCCCGCCCAGCCGATCCCCCAGACACCATTCCCGACTCAGGCCGCTCCGGTAGCCGAGCCTGCTGCCAAAGCTGAACCCAAGGTTTTGATCGCGGAGGTGGCGATCGAAGGCCTTCAAGACCACCCCGAACGGGAACGGCTGGAGCTGGCTGCCTATGCCGCGATGGCGGCCACCCCAGGCTCGCGGGTAACCCGCAACGAGCTCCAGACCGACCTTTCAGCGATCTACGCCAGCGGCTGGTTTACCGATGTGCGTATCCAGCCCGTAGATGGTCCGCTGGGCGTGCGGCTGGTGGTGGTGGTGGTGGCCAACCCGGTGTTGCAGCAGGTCAAGCTCGATCCAGCCGACCTGAAGTTGCCGGAGCAGGTGGTTAAGGACACCTTCGCCGCTGACTACGGCAAAACCCTCAACCTCAACACCCTGCAGACCCGCATGCAGGAGTTGCAGCGCTGGTACGCAGATCAGGGCTACTCCCTGGCGCGGATCACCGGCCCTAGTCGGGTGAGTCCTGAGGGGGTCGTGGAGCTGCTGGTGCGCCAGGGCACCGTTGAGGGGGTTGAGGTGCAGTTCCTCAACAAGGAAGGCTCCGCTACCGACGACAAAGGCGAGCCAATTCGGGGCAAGACCAAGCCCTGGGTCGTGACCCGCGAGGTGTCCCTGCGCCCTGGACAGGTGTTCAACCGGCGCGAGCTGGAGGAGGACATCAAGCGCATCTATGGCACGGGCCTTTTCAGTGATGTGAAAGTGACTCTCAAGCCGGTGCCGGCCGAGCCTGGCAAGGTGGTGATTGTGCTTGGCATTGTTGAGCAGTCCAGCGGTTCTTTGTCAGGCGGCCTGGGCTACAGCCAGAGCCAGGGTGTGTTTGGCCAGATCCAGTTGCAGGACAGCAACCTGCTAGGCCGCGCTTGGGACCTCGGCACCAACATCTCCTACGGCCAGTACGGCGGCCTCGGCGATATCACCTTTACAGATCCTTGGATCAAGGACAACAAATACCGAACTTCCTTCCGGGCTCGCCTCTTCTTCAGTCGGGAAGTGCCCCAGTTGTTCCAGAACGAGAACAATTCCTTCACTTATGAGTTGCAGAATTTTGATGGAGCCGACTTTGACGTAGTCACAAGTCGAACTGTCAATAACAATGGCACCGAAACTGTAACCACAAATTTTGATACTGTTGCGATTCAGCGTATCGGCGCCAATGTTCAGTTTGTGCGACCCCTAAATGGTGGCAACCCTTATAAGAAAGCTCCCTGGAACCTGATTCTCTCGTTTGGCGGGCAAGAAGTTACGCCGATGGATTTTTCCGGTAGCAAATATTCCTATGGGGTAGTTGGTGCAACGACATCTCCCGATACTGTTCCGAGTAATCAGGTCATTTGCCTAGCCTATAATTGTGCTTCTGAAAACCAGTTGGTGAGTTTTCGGGTCGGGGCTACTTACAGCACTCTTAATGACCCACGTAATCCCACTAAGGGGAACTTTCTGAGTATCGGCACGGAGCAATTTATTTCGGTAGGCGAGAATTCACCTACCTTCAACCGCGTTCGCGGCAGTTTCACCCACTACATACCTGTGGAGTGGTTGAAGATCTTCAAGGGCTGCCGGCCTAAGCCCGGTGAGACCAAAGACTGCAAGCAGGCACTGGCTTTCCAGGTTTCGGCTGGATCCTTGGTGGGCAGTGATATTCCGCCCTATGAGGCTTTCTGTCTGGGTGGCGGCAATTCCGTACGCGGTTATTACGATTGCGATTTGGGAGTTGGCAAAAGTTTTGCTGAAGCCACGATTGAATATCGCTTTCCTATTTTTAGCATCATTAGTGGTGAAATCTTTTTTGATGCTGGCACCACTTTCGGGAGCCAGGCAGACATCCCTGGTAACCCTGGTGGTCTGCTTGGTAAGAAAGGTGAGGGTTATTCGCCTGGAGTTGGTTTAATCGTGACAACGCCAGTGGGGCCCCTGCGCCTTGAAGTTGCCACCCAGGATTTCTCCAGTGATTGGCGCTTCAACTTGGGTGTGGGCTGGAAGTTCTAGTGGCGCAATGGCCAAGTGACTATTCCGGTGCCTGGACTCTGAGCCAGTCGGCGCAACGGGAGGGTGTGGGCTTGCACAGCGGCCAGCAGGCCCAAGTGCGCTTACAGCCATCACGGCGCCCGGGCTACTGGGTGGGATGGCTGGATGCACCGGAGCTCCCCTTGATTCGTTTGGCGCCGGATTACGTAAGCGAAACTCAGCTTTGTACGGCTTTGCGGCTAGACCAACGCCGTTTAGCCACGGTTGAGCATCTGCTGGCTGCCCTGGCTGGCACCGGTGTTACCCAAGCTGAAATCCTCGTGAGCGGCGAGGAGATTCCCTTACTGGATGGATCGGCCCTGCCCTGGGTGGAGGCGCTAGATGAGGCGGGGCTGGAAGCTCTGCCCTATGCATCGGCGCCTCTGGAGCTTGAGTTGCCGCTCACTGTTAGAAGTGGCGTCAGTTTTGCCACGGCCCTGCCCCACTCCGGCTTGCGGGTAGGTGCGGCAATTGAATTCGCCGATGCGGCCATTGGCCGCCAGCTGTTTTCACTTGATTTGTCACCGAGCACTTTTGTTGAGCAGATCGCACCGGCACGCACCTTTGGATTGCGCTCTCAGGTGGACCAGCTGCTGGCAGCCGGTCTGATCCGGGGCGGCTGCCTTGAAAACGCCCTGGTTTGTGACGGCGACAGCTGGTTAAATCCGCCGCTGCGGTTTGTGGAGGAACCGGTGCGCCATAAAATCCTGGACTTGTTGGGAGACTTGGCGCTGATCGGATTGCCTCGAGCCCAGGTTTTCGCCTACCGCGGCTCCCACGGGCTCCACACCTCTTTGGCTGCGGCCTTGGCCGGCCTGGCCAAATCTTCTACCTCCAGTTCTTTCGCCAGTTGATGCCCTTGTCTGACGCCAGCCCACCGCTTTCTGATCCCGCCGCGCCGGCGTCTTTGGATCCCACAGCTGCGGTGATCCTCACCAGCGAGCAGATTCAGGGACTGCTGCCCCACCGCTATCCCTTTGCCCTGGTGGATCGGGTGATTGAGCATGAGCCGGGTAAACGCGCTGTGGCGATCAAGAACGTCACCCTCAATGAACCTCAGTTTCAGGGCCATTTCCCCGGTCGCCCCCTGATGCCGGGAGTGTTGATCGTTGAGGCCATGGCCCAGGTGGGCGGGTTGATCGTTACCCAGATGCCCGATCTGCCCAAGGGCTTATTTGTGTTTGCTGGCATCGATGGGGTGCGGTTTCGTCGTCCGGTGGTCCCTGGCGACCAGCTGGTAATCACCTGTGAGTTGCTGAGCCTCAAGCGCCGCCGTTTCGGCAAGGTCAAGGCAGAAGCCAGCGTGGATGGTCTGCTGGTTTGCTCCGGGGAACTGATGTTCTCGCTGGTGGACTGATGGCAACGACCATCCATCCCACGGCTGTTGTCGATCCCCAAGCTCAGCTGGCTGACGGTGTTGAAGTTGGGCCCTACGCCGTGATCGGCCCCCAGGTAGAGCTTGGTGCCGGCTGCCGCATCGGACCCCATGTGGTTCTCGATGGTCGGGTGCGCATGGGCCGCGATAACCGCATATTTCCCGGGGCCTGCATCGGCCTCGAACCCCAGGATCTGAAATACACGGGGGATCCCACCGAGGTGGTGCTTGGCGACGAGAACACCATCAGGGAGTGTGTCACTATCAACCGGGCCACCACTGGCCACCAGCAAACACGGCTTGGTAGCGGCAATTTGCTGATGGCCTATTGCCACCTGGGCCACAACTGCGACTTAGGCGACCGGATCGTGATCGCCAATGGGGTGGCCGTGGCCGGCCATGTGGTTATCGGCGATCGGGCTGTGATCGGCGGTGTACTTGGTATTCATCAGTTTGTGCATATAGGAACCCTGGCCATGGTGGGGGGTATGAGCCGTATCGAGCGAGATGTACCGCCGTTCACCTTGGTGGAGGGCCATCCCTCCCGTGTCAGGGCCCTCAACAAGATCGGCCTGCGGCGCAGCGGCCTATTCGATCAGGACGGCGGCCAACAATTCGAGCAGCTCAAACAGGCCTGGACCCTGCTTTATCGCAGTGGCATCACCCTGGCTGAAGCCCTAACCCAGTTGCGCTCCCAGCCCCTAGGAGGTGCTGCAGACCAGCTGTGCAGTTTCCTAGAGGCCTCCATTGGCCCCTCCCGCCGCGGGCCGATCCCGGGGACGCGCTGATGCTGCGGTTGCTGGTTAGTACCGGTGAGGTGTCTGGGGATTTGCAGGGATCGCTGTTGGTAAAGGCTTTGCACGAGGAGGCCCGGCGACGCCAGCTCGATCTCGAGATCGTGGCCCTTGGAGGCGAGCGCATGGAGCGCGCCGGTGCGGCACTGCTGGCTAACACCACCCGGATGGGTGCCATCGGCTTGCTGGAGGCGATTCCCTTTGTGTTGCCGACCCTGAGGTTGCAGCGGCGCTTGAAGCATTGGTTTCGCCGCGACCCTCCCGATGGCGTGGTGCTGATCGACTACATGGGCCCCAACGTGAGCTTGGGGCTGCGGCTTAAACGCAGATTTCCCAAGGTGCCTGTCACTTACTACATAGCCCCGCAAGAGTGGGCATTCAAATTCGGCAATGGCGGCCGCTCCAATCTGATCAGCTTCACAAATCAGATCCTGGCGATTTTTCAGGAGGAGGCCCGCTTCTATCGCTGTCGTGGCGCCAATGTCACCTATGTGGGCCATCCCCTGCTGGACACCATCGGTGAAGTGCCAAGCCAGCAGGAGGCCCGCCGTCAGCTTGGGCTGCGCGGTGATGCGCCAGTGCTGCTGCTGATGCCGGCATCGCGGCGCCAAGAGATCCTTTACATGTTGCCCTACATCGTGGCGGCGGCTGCCGAGCTGCAGCGCCAGCTGCCCGAGTTGCAGGTGGTGGTGCCGGCGGGATTGCCAGGTTTCGAGGCCCATCTGGCGCGGCAACTTGGCCAGGCAGGGGTGCGGGCGGAGATCATTGCTGCCGCTGATTCAGACCAGCTCAAGGCCTGCCTCTGCGCTGCTGCCGATTTGGCCCTGGCCAAATCGGGCACGGTGAATCTGGAGCTGGCCCTGCGGGGTGTGCCCCAGGTGGTGGTGTATCGGGTCAGCCGGGCGACAGCCTTTGTGGCCCGTCACATCCTGCGGTTCAGCGTGCCCCACATTTCACCGGTAAACCTGGTGCTAGGAGAGCGGCTGGTGCCGGAGCTGCTGCAGGAGGACCTCACGGCTGCGGCAATCGTGCGCGAGGCCCTACCCCTGCTTGAGCTTGATGCCAGCTCTGGGGCACGCCAAACCATGCTGGATGGATACCGGCGGCTGCGATTGGAACTTGGGGAGCCGGGCGTCACCCAGCGGGCAGCATCCGCCATCTTTGACCAGGTACTGGAAGTTCGATGAATACCCGCCCCCCCTCGCTTGGTGCCCGCCCCCTGGCCTGGCTGCTGAGCCTGCTGTTCCTGCTTTGCGTAGCCGTAGCCCCAGCCCCTGCCATGGCTGCCAATGCGCCTCAGGAAGCGGTGCTTGCGGGCGGTTGCTTCTGGTGTTTGGAACACGACCTTGAAAAGCTCCCAGGGGTGTTGGACGCTCAGAGTGGTTACAGCGGTGGCGCCGGAGCTAACCCCACCTACCGCCAGGTATCGGCTGGGGGCAGCGGCCACCAGGAGGTGGTGCGGGTGCGGTTCGATCCCGCTCGGATCAGCTATGGAGCCCTGCTGCGCTCCTACTGGCGCAACATTGATCCTTTAGATGGTGGCGGCCAGTTTTGCGATCGCGGCAGCTCCTATCGCCCGGTGATTTTCACCAGTGGCTCCGATCAACAAAACCAGGCCCAGGCAAGCCTGCGCTCGGCCGCCGCCGAGCTGGGCCGTCCGGTCGCAGCCCTGAAGGTGCAGATCAAGCCGCTGAATCGCTTCTGGCCTGCGGAGGCCTATCACCAGAACTACGCGGAGCTCAACAGCGTCAAATACAACTACTACCGCTGGGCTTGCGGCCGGGATCGGCGGCTTGATTCGGTGTGGGGCAAGCGCGCTCGCAGTGGAGCGGCCTGGGCTTCTGGCAGCAAGTCCTGACTAGCGCTCCCTGCCGTGGGAGCGTGCCCAGCTGGGTATCGCGGCAATTCCTAGGAAAATCTAAAGAAGCAGGGCTCCTGGTGGTCTCGTAATTGCTGTTATGGAGCGGCTTTCCGCCCTTTCTGGTCAAGCTAGGAGTGCCTAACATTCTGTCAATTACGTGAGCAGTCCTGTATGTATCTGCTGACCATCCGAGACGGTTTGAATACCCGCCATGTTGGGCCCTACCTAAGTCCGAAGCAGGCTGCTGACGACCTTGATCGCCTCTTGCCCCTCTGCGGTGAGAGGGCCCGCTGGCTGATTCATGCCCTGGAGTCGCCCGCGGAGTTGATGGCCAGCCTGGGTGCTGGAGCCGCACGCACGGCAGTTGTGGCTGTCTGAGTCTTAATTGCGTCCGGGATAGCCGCGCAGTAGGCCGCTCTCGATCATCAGCCCCACGCCGGCATTGATCAAGATCAGGCCAAACGTGCCATACCAAAACCAGGGCCCGGGGCTGGCCAGGGTTTCTAATTTGCCTGCGGCGGCAAGCACCTGGATCCCTTTGCGGATCACCGCCTCGCCAAATAGGCAGAGCCCGGCGGGCAGGAGCAGCACGCCGAGTTGGGCCTTCACATACCAGCGGATCTTCTGAACGGCCACGGAGAGCTCAAAGGCGTCAGGGCTCCAAACTTAGGCCGATGCTTCAAGAGGTGCCCCCGAACACACCCAATTCACCAGGGTGCGCACGCCGAAGCCGGTGGCGCCGGCGGGATCCTGGCCGCGGCCCTTGTCACTCCAGACGGTGCCGGCAATATCCAGGTGGGCCCAGGCCAGCTTGGGGGTGACGAAGTCCTGCAGAAACAGGGCGGCGGTGATCGAGCCCCCGGGCCGGGGGCCGGTGTTCTTGAGGTCGGCAAACTGGCTTTTGAGCCCGGCCTTGTAGGAGGCCCTCAGTGGCATGCGCCAGAGGGGTTCATCGCTGGCTTCGCTGGCACCCAGCAGGGCATCGGCCAGGCCGTCGTTGTTGGACCAGAGGCCCGCCATCTCCTCCCCTAGGGCGATCACGCAAGCTCCGGTGAGGGTGGCCAGGTCGACCACCGCATCCGGTTCGAGCTTGCACGCGTACACCAGGGCATCGGCCAGGGTGAGGCGCCCCTCGGCATCGGTGTTGTTGATTTCGATCGTTTTGCCGTTGGAGGCGGTGACGATCGCACCGGGGTGGATGGCCCCGCCACTAATCATGTTTTCGCAGGCCGCCACGATCATGTGCACCTCCACGCCGGCGGGCTTGAGCTCGGCGATGGCACGCATGGCTCCCAGCACCGCCGCGCTGCCGCCCATGTCGTACTTCATCATCTCGATCTGGGAGCCGGCGGTCTTGAGGTTGTAGCCGCCGGAATCGAAGGTGAGGCCCTTGCCCACCAGCACCAGACGCCGCCTAGCCACACCCTCGGGGCGGTAGGTGAGGTGGATGAACTTGGGCGCCAGGTCTGAGCCTTGGGCCACCGCCAGGTAGGAGCCCATACCCAGGGCCTCGCAGTCGCTGCGCTCCAGCACCGTCAGCTCCAGGCCGAAGTCGCGGGAGAGGGCAGCGGCGGTGTCGGCCAGGAGCTGGGGCGTGGCCACGTTGGGCGGAGCGGCCACTAGCTCCCGGGCCAGCTCGACGCCGGCGCAGCTAGCTGCCACTGCCGCCAGGGCGGGAGCGGCGCTTGCTGCCACCCCGATCAGGCTGATCGTCTCAGGCAGGCTCCGGGGCTCGGGCTCCCCCTTGAAGCGCTGGTCGCTGAACAGGGCCAGGCGGCTGGCCTCCGCCATGGCCTGGGCTGCAGCACCTGCTGCCAAGGCCTCGATCGGCATGGCCAGGGCGAGATGGCTTGCTCCAGCGGCGGCAGCGGCTTGGCTGGCGGCGGCACAGGCCCGGCGCAGGCCGGCGAGGTTGAAGTCGGCCGGAGCCCCCAGACCCACCAGGATCAGGGTCTGGGGGCTGGCATCTAGGCGATCGAGGCTGAGACATTCCCCGGGCTTGGCTTTGAAGCGTCGCTGCTCCAGGCGACTCGTCAGCGACTGACCCAGGGCGGCGCTGAGCTGCTCAAGCTGGGGGTGGTCGGGGCGATCTTCGGCAGCGGCGAACAGGCCGACGGCCAGGCAGTCACCATCGAAATCGCCCAGGGCCGCAGGTAGGACGTCGGGGATGCAGCGAAAGTCCATGGATCGGCCGAGGTTGGGCGCGATCGTAGCCAGCGCGGCCAGCCCAACTCACCTAGGCAGGATCGGCTTGAAACGGCGTGGCCCAGCGGCTGCGGGTTTCCTTGTTGAAGGGCGGCAGCCAGCGCTGAATCAGGGCCTGCTCTAAGGCGCGGCGCGGGCGGATGGCGGCGGGCACATCTAACCAAAAGCGGATGCTGGTTTGGCAGCCCAGGCCCACTTTCAGCAGGGCTTCGCTGTAGGAGGCGAGGTAGGCCTTGCAGTCGTGTTCGCCTTTCCAGCGCCGATCTGCCTGGCCGGTTTCACCCACATAGAGCAGCAGGGGCTGGCCAAGACCGGCGGGCCGATCTGTCACCAGATAGAGGGCTGCACCCTGTTGGGGTGCGGCGGGCCAGCGCCAGAAGGAAAGGGCCTGGGGAGTGAGCTGCAGGGGGTTGAAGGCCTTGGCTATCTCTTCAGGTGTTCCGGGGCTACCGGCAAACAGCGAGACCTGTATGGCACCACCAGCTTGGTTGCTCCACAGGGGCTGCTGGTGGGCGGCGAGGCGGGTCTGCCAGTCCAGCAGCTGCGAGGCTTGCAGGGGCAGATCAGGGGTATCGGCGCGGCCAGTGCTCCCAAGCTGGCTGGCCGTAAACAACTCGCCTTGACGCGCCATCGCTTCAGGCCCCGTTGCTGGTTTGGCCTAGGCGGGTATTGCCCTTGCCGCCTGGGGGCAGTGCTGGCCCGGCAGGGCCTTGCTTGAAGCTCACCTTGCCAATCCAGCTTTCCACCAGGTCGGCGGGAAATTGCAGCCGCTGTTGCAGATCTGCCAGATCGCGAAAGGGGCTGCGACTTCGTTCCCGCAGCAGTCGGCTGAGCCTGGGCGGATCGAGCCCCAGCCCTGCTATCACCTGGCTGGAAGCCTGGTTGAGATCCACCCGGGTGGCCGGTTGCAAAGGCGCTGCTGGCTCGCCGTACCAGCGAAATTCCAGCAAAGGCAGCCAGCGGCGCACCAGCGCATCGGAGAGATCCAGCACCCGTTGCAGGTCGTCGGCGCCGCTGAGCTGGATGCCGCCCGCCTGCAGCCGCAGCAGCAGGTCCACCTGATCGGCAGCGATGCCCGGCAGCCGCAGCCAGTCGGCCGCGGTGGCGCGATTCACATCAAGCCGCCAGCCCAGGGCAGCGGCCCGGCCTACGGCCTCAGCATCTTCAAGCCTGAGGGAAGGGTTGTGTTGCAGCTTCAGGGCCAGCAGCTCCTGCTCCACCAGCTCTTGCTCAACCAGCTCCCTCTGGACCCGCTCCCGTTGCCGCTCCGCCGCTGCATCGGCAGGTACAGCAGGGATCTGTGCTGGTGGGATCTGGCCAGTGGCCCTCAGCAGCTGACGCGCCAGGGGATCCAACCAGTGCCGCTTGGCCATGGCGGAATGCCACCGAATCAAAAACGCCTCAAACCTAGCGGGGGCCTCACTCTTGAGGCCAATCGATTAAGCCCCAGCGCAGGCCGAGCACGGCCGCGTGGGTGCGGTCGCGGGCCTGGAGTTTGCGGCAGAGGGATCGCAGGTGAGTTTTGGCCGTGTCGGCGCTGATAAACAGCCGCTCGCCGATCTCGATGTTGGTGTCGCCTTCGGCCACCAGGCTGAGCACCTGGAGTTCGCGCCCAGTCAGCGGTTCTAGGGGGCCCCCCTCGCCTGGTCCGCGGCGAAACAGCTCCGTCAGACTGCGGTCTACGTAGACCCCGCCGCCGCTGATCGCATGCAGGGCGGCCATGGCACTGCCCAGCCCAATGCGGGACTCCACCAGCAAGCCGTCGCAGCCGGCCTCGATCGCTGCTTGGATCTCGCTCTGGCGGTGCTCCTGGGTGATCAGCAACAAGGTGTGCAGGCCGGGCCAGCGTTGCTTGATTTCCAGCAGTAAGGAGATTCCCGACCCCTGCTCCAGGGTGTCGCTGAGAAACACCATCGAGGGCCGGTGCCGCTCCACCAGTTCCAGGCCGGCGGCCTCACAGGTGGCGGCACCCACCAGGTGCTCCTGGCCGATCAGGCCGCCCACAAAGCAGCTGAGCAGGGCCCGGTTGCCGAGGCAGGCCACCAGGCGGGCATCCCGCAGCAGGTTGTTGATCTGGCTGGTGTTGCGGCGGATCTGCTCAAGCTTGGGCGTGAAGTCCATCGGCGCTGAAGGCTGGGCTGGGGGCCTGCATTGGCGCCATCCTGGCCAGCTCCGCTCGATCCGCCAGGGGCAATACGCCTATCCGCACTCCCCAGGGGTGCCAGGCATCACCAGAATCTGCAAACGCTGCGCTGCCAGGGTTATGGCGTTTTTTGAATCCGAAATCGTTCAGGACGAAGCCAAGCGGCTGTTTGGCGATTACCAGCAGCTAATGCAGCTGGGTAGTGAGTACGGCAAGTTTGATCGTGAGGGCAAGAAGCTCTACATCGAAAAGATGGAGGACATGATGGAGCGCTACCGGGTGTTCATGAAGCGCTTCGAGCTCTCCGAAGACTTCCAGGCAAAGCTCACCGTGGAGCAGCTACGCACCCAGCTGGGCCAGTTCGGCATGACACCCGAAACGATGTTCCAGCAGATGCACCAGACCCTGGAGCGCATGAAGTCTGAGCTGGAGGCCACGGCATAGCGGCTGCCTACGATCTCGCCACAGAGCAAGGCGGGTCGCAGTTCGAATGACAACAGCGCAGCCTCCAGAAGAGCAGCCTCCAGAAGATCAGCCGCCAGCAGACCAGCCACCTACCGGGCTGCCTCCTCTGCCGGCCTGGCTTGAGCGGGGAATGGCGGATCTGTTCCCCGCCGGCAGCGGTGCCGGTGCCTGCAGCGACCCAGACCAGCAGCTAGCCGCTCGCCTGGAAGAGGCCGAGCGGGCCGGGCGGCCCTTGCGCATCAAGCTCGGCATCGACCCCACCGGCTCCGATATCCACCTGGGGCACTCGCTGCTATTCCGCAAGTTGCGGGCCTTCCAGGATGCCGGCCACATCGCCGTGCTGATCATCGGCGACTTCACCGCCCGCATCGGCGATCCCACCGGTAAGAGCGCCACCCGGGTGCAACTCAGCGCTGCTGCGGTGGAGGCCAATGCCGCCACCTATCTGCAGCAGCTCGGTCAGGGCCAGGACCCCGAGCGCGCCCTGCTTGATTTCGAGACTCCTGGCCGGCTGGAGGTGCGCCGCAACAGCGAGTGGCTCACCGGGCTTGACCTGCCCCAGGTGATTGAGCTGCTGGGCATCAGCACCGTGGGCCAGATGCTGGCCAAGGAGGACTTTTCCAATCGCTACGGCTCGGGCGCCCCCATCTCCCTGCACGAGTTTCTTTATCCGCTGCTGCAGGGCTACGACTCGGTGCAGGTGCAGGCGGATCTGGAGCTGGGCGGCACTGATCAAAAGTTCAACGTGGCCATGGGCCGCGACCTGCAGCGTCACTTCGGTCAGCGCCCCCAATTCGGCATGCTGCTGCCAATCCTGCCGGGCCTCGATGGCGTGCAGAAGATGAGCAAAAGCCTGGGCAACACCGTGGGCCTCGCCGAAGACCCACTTTCGATGTACTCGAAGCTTGAAAAGGTTCCAGATGCGGTGGTCGACGACTACCTAACCCTGCTGACTGATCTGGATTTGGCGGGTCTGCCGCAGAACCCTAGGGAGCGTCAGAAACTGATGGCTCTGGAGATCACCCAGGCGCGCCATGGCGGGCCGGCGGCGGCGGCGGCCCAGGTGGATGCAGCCAAGCTTGTAGCCGGTGCCGCGGGTAGCGGTGCCGCCGCCGCCGAGGTGCCGGAGGCCTCGCTGGCGGCGGTGAATTTCCCCGCCAAGGCCTTCTACCTACTCAGTGCTGTGGGCCTCTGCGCTAGCAGCAGCGAAGCCCGCCGCCAGATCCAGGGCGGCGGCGTCAAGCTCGATGGCGAAAAGCTCGCCGATCCAAACCAGGAGTTTGCCGGCCCGGAGGTCCTCGCCGGCAAGGTGCTGCAGCTGGGCAAGAAGACCTTTAGGAGGCTGGTGGCGGGCTGAGCGCTACCACCGGCAGCGCCTACCTGCTGCCCTCCTACCTGGTGCCCAGTAGATCGTCCCAGCTCGGGCCCTGGGCTGCAGCTGCATCACCGGAGCTGACGCAGGGAATGGTGATGCCCGCATCGCCCCAGAGGTGCCAGGCAGGTAGGGGGCAGCAGGCGCCCGGCTCAAGGCTGAGGGTCACCGGCATGGGAGTGGAATCGGAGAAGGCCATGGCCACGGCTCGCACTGCCTAAGCCTGGGCGCTGGCATAGGGCCCTCAATGCAGCGCTGATGCCATCGCCATGTCGTCTGGAAGACGCCCTCCCTAACCTGCAAGCAAGCTGCCAGCGGCCCTTGCTTGAGCCCAGTGATCAAATCATCGTGGCCCTCGATGGCATGGCGCCAGAGCAGGCCATGGCCTTTGCGTCTGCCGTGCCTGAGCTGCGCTGGGTGAAGGTGGGCCTGGAGCTGTTCGTGGCTGGCGGGCCGGATGTGGTCCAGCAGCTGCGCGACCAGGGCAAGCGGGTGTTCCTCGATCTCAAGTTCCACGACATCCCGGCCACCATGGCCGGCGCCTGCCGCAGCGCCGCCCGCCTCGGTGCCGAGCTGATCACGGTGCATGCCAGCGCTGGCAGTGTGGCCCTGGGCGCGGCCCAGGCGGCGGCGCTGGAGTCGGCTGCGGCGGTAGGCCTGCCTGCCCCCACCCTGCTGGCTGTGACGGTGCTTACCAGCTGGGAGCAGGCCCGTTTTGCATCCGAGCTGGCCATTGAGGAACCGTTGTCCGCTTACGTGCCACGGCTGGCCCAGCTGGCGGCGGCGGCTGGCATCGCCGGCTGCGTCTGCTCCCCGCTGGAGGTGGCCGCCCTGCGGGCTGCCCACCCGGAGCCCTTTGCCCTGGTAACCCCCGGCATCCGCCCGGCTGGAGCGGCCCTGGGGGATCAGCAGCGGGTGCTGACGCCCGCCCAGGCCGTCGCCGCCGGTGCCAGCCAGCTGGTGATCGGCCGGCCGATCACGGCGGCGCCAGATCCAGGTGCGGAGTTTGCTGCCTGCTGTAGAGAGCTCTTAGGCCACCACGCTTAGGCAACCAGTGAGCGCTGGGGTATGAGCTGGGCGTAGAGCTTCTCGAGGGCGTCGATGTTGCCCTCAAGGGTGTAGCGCTCCAGGGCCCGCTCCCGGGCCCGGCGGCCCAGCTCGGCGGTAAGCACCGGCTGATCGCGCAGCACCGGGATCAAGGTGCGCAGCTGGGTGGTGACGCCCTGGGTACTGATCACGATGCCGGCGCCCCCCTCCAGTACCTCGCCGTCGGCGCCGGCGTCGGTGGCGATGCAGGCGGTGCCGCTGGCCATGGCCTCCAGCAGGGCCAGGCTCAGGCCCTCCACCAGGGAGGGAAGCAGGAAAACCTCGGCTAACTGCTGGAAGGCCACGCGTCGCTCCAGGCTGGGCTCATAGCCCCACCACACCAGATCTGGTTCATCTCCAGGGGCCTGCAGCGCACTGCGCAGGGGGCCATCGCCCACGATCACCAGCACGCAGCCGGCGGGTCGCACTAGCCGCCAAGCCTTGATCAGGGCCTCGACGTTTTTCTCAGTGGCCACCCGGCCCATGTACAGGAAGACGCGCCGGCCCGCAAAGCGCTGGCGCAGCTCCTGCAGGTCTGGGCTGGCAGCGGCGGCCAGCGATGCCGGCTGCCACATGGTGGTGTCGACGCCGTTGGGGATCACGGCCAGCCGCTCGGCCCGCACCCCCAGGCGCAGCAGCATCTCCGCCTGCAGCTCCGAAAACACGATCACCCGATCAAATTTGGCCAGGGTGGGCCCATAGAGCTGGTAAGTGAGCTGCTGGGTGCCGGCGGTGAGGTTGCGCAAGCTGGCATCGAAGGCCGGATGAAAGGTGGCCACCACCGGCAGCCCCAGCTGCTGGCAGAGATCGGGTAGGCGGAAATCGAGGGGGGACAGGGTGAGGCTGGCGTGTACCAGGTCGGGCTTGAGTCGCTCCAGGGATTCGCGCAATTCCCGCTGGGCCCCCAGCGATGGAATCGTGTACACCTGAGACTTCACCAGGTAGGGCAGGGCCACTTCCGGGCCGCCGCCATTGCTGTCGCCTTGGTTATCAGCGTCCGGCAGGGCATCGCTGGAGCGAGCCAGGCTGCCGGGGGGTGTGTCGAAGTGGATAAAGCTGATGCCATGGCCGCGGCTGCGCAGCGCGTGGGTCGTGCTCAGTCCGTAGGTGACGTTGCCGCAGAACGGTGTTTTCTTGCCCAGCCAGGCAATGTGGGCCACCAGGGCTCGCGCGTCCGGAGACCCACGCTACCAGCGCTTCCAGGGACGCTCCAATAAGGCCGCCAGCAAGGCAATGGCTGCCAGGCCCCAGAGCACGGGCAGCAGCCCGTATCTGCTCACCACCGCCCCGGCCAGCACCAAAGGCAGGCTCAGGGCCACGTTGATCAGGTTGTTTTGCAGGCCAAACACCTTGCCGCGCAACTCTTCGGGTGTTTCTTCCTGGATTGTGGTTTGGGCGGGAATCGCCAGCAGGGCTGAGCCCACCCCCAGCACGCCGCAGAGCAGCAAGGTGAACACCAAATTGCCGCGCAACTGACCCAGCAGCACCAGGCTCCAGCCGATCGTGCCCAGGCCCGTGGCAGCCAGGTGGCGGCGGTTGAGCCCCTGGCCCAGCTGGGCCACGGCCAGGGCCCCAATGGCCAGGCCCAGGCCGCTCATCGCCAGCAGGGTTCCAAACTGGGTGGGGCCAAGCCCGGGGATAGCTGCCGCCAGGCTGATCGCCAGCACGTAAAGGGCGGCAAGCAGGCTGTAGAGCAACACCAGCTGCACCATGGCGCTGAACACCCGCGGCCGCTCCCGCAGCACCTGAAGCCCCTCGCCGATCTCTTGCCAAACGGTTGTGCGGCTCGGTGCCCGAGGCGGCTCCTGCCAGCGGATTCGGCTGATGGCTACGGCCGCCAGGCCATAGCAAAGCGGCAGCAGCAAAAATTCACCGCCGCTGATGCCGATTCGTTGCAGGCCCAGGTTTAGGAGCCGCAGGATCGGATCACCCAGGGCAAAGCCGACGATCGTGGCGGCCATGCTGGTGGCCTGATAAAGCGAGTTTGCTGCCAGCAACTGGTCGCTTGGCACCAGCTGGGGTAGGGCTGCTTGTTCGGCCGGCGCAAAAAACTGGGTGAGCACCGACTCGAAAAAGGTCATCACCACCAGACCCCAGTAACCCCAGCTCAGCCCCAGCCACTCGGGGCCCTCCACCAGGCATAGGGGAGCTAGCAAGACCAGCAACGCCCGCAGGCCGTTGGAGGCCACCATCACGCCCCGCTTGGGCCAGCGGTCGGCCCAGACCCCGGCGACAGTGCCCAGCAGCATGGCTGGAATCGTGTTGGCCACGTAGATCCCCGTGGCCAGCAGGGTGATCATCTGGGCCCGGGTCTCGGGCAGGTCCAGCCGGATTGCCGAGGCGGCTTCCGCCAGGGCTGGGTTGGCCTCAGGCGTTCCCTTCACCCAGGTCTGGGCGATCAGGAACACCATCAGCACGATGTAAAACTTGTCTGCCAGCTGGGAAAAGATCTGGCCAAGCCAGAGCCAGCGGAAATCGGGCAGCGCCAGAACGCCCTGCAATCCGGTGGCGTTGGAACTGCCGCTCAAACTGGCTCGTATTGCTGCTGACTCGTCATGATGGCGCAGTCCCGGCTGCAAGGCCGGTGCGCAGCAGCCGAAAGGCCCGGGGTTTGCGGCTGAGATGCTCCTGGCACCAGTGCTCCACCAGCTCCAGCAGGTGCAGCCACACCGGCAGGGGGCCCATTAGTTCGCCATCGCGCCGGCGGGGCAGGCTGGGCCGCAGCAGCCGTTGCAGCAGGGCCAGTTCGGATGCATTGAGCACCACCCGTGCCCCCGGCACGCCACCGATCACCAACCCTTCGCTCGGCACCAGGCTGCAGCGCCAATCCCAATCGCCCACGGGTGGATCCAGGGGCTCGCCACTGCGGCTGCAGCAGCCCAGTGGTAAGGCGTAGCCGCCGAGGGCCAGCAGGTGGACGCTGCCCTGCACCGCGATTGCCAAGGCTTCTAGGTCGCAGCCCCGCTCCCGCACCAGGGCGTCGAGGCGGCCCAGCTGCATCAGTAGGTCTCCCAAGATGCCGGCTGAGGGTGCGTCGCTTGGCACCAGGGCCAAACAGAGCTCCATCAGGGCCTGGGCGGCGGCGAGGGCCTCAAGCTGCTGGGCCAGGCCGCTGTAGCTGCGCAGCACCTTCAGTTGCCGCACCCGTCTCAGGCCGCTGCGACCGCCCACCTGCAGGCGTAGATGGCTCAGGGGCACGGCGGCGGCCAGGCTGCTGCGGGGTCTGCGCGCCCCCGGTACGGCCAGCCGCACCACCCCCTCCTCGTCGCTGAGCAGGGTGAGCAGCCTGTCGTTTTCGCCCAGGGGCCGGCAGCTCAGCGCCAACCCTTCGAGGCTTTGCTCCGGCACTTTTGCTTCAGCCCCGCATCGCCTGGGCCAGGGCCACGCCGCGGCTGGTGCCGAGCCGGGTGGCGCCAGCCTCCACCAGGGCGAGGGCCTGCTCCAGGTTGGCGATGCCACCGGAGGCCTTGATTGCTGCCCGACCGCGGGCCAGCTGGCGCAGCTGTTCGATGTGGTCCACCGTTACCGCTGGTCCGAAGCCGCTGCCGCTTTTAAGGAAGCGGGCGCCGGCATCGATGCTGATCTCCACCAGCAGGGCCAGGGAGTCGGGATCGAGCCTGCCCACCTCCAGGATCACCTTCACCGGCAGGCCCAACTCGCAGATGGCGGCGAGTTCGTCGTGAATCGGCGTGCTCTGCCGGTCCGCCAGGGCGCCGAAATCGGGCACCACATCCAGTTCGTCGGCGCCGGCCTCAGCCGCTGCCACCGCTTCGGCCAGCTTCACCGCCGCCGGCACGGCGCCGAAGGGGAAGCCCACCACGGCGATCAATTGGGGGCTGGCGCCCTTGCCCTCAAGGGGCAGCTGCTCCCTGGCGCTGGCCACCCAGCGGGAGGCCACGCACACCCCGGCAAAGCCGAAATGGCGGGCTTCCTCGCAGCACTGGCGCACGGCGCTGCTGCCGTGGTGGGGATCCAGCAGGGCGTGGTCGATCAGGGGGGCTAGGTCTGGCCGGTCGGCGCTCATGCGTCTTTGGCCTGGATTACCCCGAAGCCGCCATGGTTGCGGTGATACACCACTTGGATCTGGCCACTTTCGGCGTCGCGGAAGACGTAGAAGTCGTGGTCGATCAGCTCCAGCTGGTGCAGGGCATCGTCGATGCTCATCGAGGGCATGTCGTAGTACTTGCGCCGTACGCCCGGGCTGGGCAGTTCGGGCTCCTTGCCGTCCACCAAGCTGCTACCAGGTGCCGGCAGATTGGCGGCGGCGCCGGCCTCCTCATCGCGGGCGGAGCGATGCACCGGCCCCTGGGCCTGCTCCTGGATGCGGTCCTTGTAGCGGAGCAGCTGGCGGCTGAGCTTGCTGGCCACCAGGTCGATGCTGGCGTAGAGGTTGTCGCTGCGCTCCTGGGCGCGGATCACGGTGCCATTGGCAAACATCGTGACTTCAACCGTTTGCTGCGGCACCCGGGGATTGCGGGCCACCGACAGGTGCACATCGGCCTCTTTGACGAGGCCCTCAAAGTGTTGAATGGCGCGGGTCAGCTTGGTTTCGGTGTACTCCCTAATGGCGGGAGTGACGTCAAGATTGCGGCCATGGATCAGCAGTTTCATCAGATGGCAACCGCCTCCGGTCTTCTGGTGCACCAACGCTAAGAACGGCTTGTGATATCACCCAACCTCGATGCAATCCTTTTTGAAGCGACGGGTCCGGTGCCGTTTGAACGGGCCTGGGCGGTCCAGCGCCAGCTGCAGCAGCGGCTGCTGGACTATCCCGAGGGCCCTGACACCGTGGTCCTGCTTGAGCATGAGCCCTGCTACACCCTGGGCCGCGGCGCATCGGAGGCCTTTCTGCGCTTCGATCCCGCCGCACCGCCCCTGCCCCTGCACCGCATTGACCGTGGCGGCGAGGTGACCCACCACGCCCCGGGCCAGCTGGTGCTCTACCCAGTGCTGAATTTGCAGCGCCACGGCGCTGACCTGCACCTGTATCTGCGCCAACTCGAGCAGGTTGTGATCGATGTGATGGCGGGTCTGGATTTGCGGGGCGAGCGGATCGATGGGCTCACCGGGGTGTGGCTGGAGGGCCGCAAGCTGGCGGCGATCGGTGTGGGGGCCAGGCGCTGGATCAGCCAGCACGGCCTGGCCCTGAATGTGGATTGCGACCTGGCTGGCTTTGCGGCAGTGGTGCCCTGTGGACTCCGTGATCGGCCCGTGGGGCGTCTGGTGGATTGGCGGCCGCAGCTCAACGCCCAGCAGCTGCGCCAGCCCCTGTTGGATGCTTTTGCCAGCCGTTTCGGCCTGGTGCTGCGGCCATCCAATCCCCAGGATGGGGTGTTCAAGCTGTGACTGCTGAGCCGCGCCGCTGGCGGCAGGAGTAATAAACAGGACCCTTCCTGGCGCCGTTAGGTCGCGGACGCCGGTCCAAAGGGTGTTAACACTGCTGGCAAGCACTACCGCTTCCACCGCCGTGGCCCGCGCCGCCTCCCCCGCTGAAATCCATTGGAGCGGCAGTCGCCGCGATCGCCAGGCCCTGGCCCAGCGAGCCGACTGGAGCGGCCTCACCGGCCTGGAGCAGCTCTGGCCAGTGCTTGCGGCGCGCCACGGCGAGGCCCTGGCCCTGGAGGCTCCCCATGCGGCCATGCCCGAGCAGCTCAGCTACCGCGAGCTGCAGCAGCGCATCGAGCAGGCCGCGGCGGCCTTTGCCGGCCTGGGTGTGGGCGCTGGCGAGGTGGTGGCCCTGTTTGCTGAAAACGGTCCCCGCTGGCTGCAGGCCGACCAGGGACTGATGCGGGCCGGAGCTGCAAATGCGGTGAGAGGCAGCGCCGCTCCTGTGGAGGAGCTGGCGTACATCCTTGAAGATTCCGGCGCTTGCGGCCTGGTGGTGGAATCGGCCGCCCTGCTTGCAAAGCTGAAACTCTCCACTGAGACAAGGGCGCGCTTGCGCTTTGTGGTGCTGTTGGAGGGGGAACGGGATGCGGGGGCGGCGCCAGGATCCTGTTTCAGTTGGGGCGAACTGCTCGAGCGCGGGGCGGCGGCGTTGGCCTGCGGCACGCCGGCCCCGCCACCACCGGCTGATGGGGCCCGCCTCGCCACGATTTTGTACACCTCTGGCACCACGGGGCAGCCCAAGGGTGTGCCCCTGAGCCACTCAAACTTGCTGCACCAGCTGCGCCACCTGGGGGTGGCCGTGGCACCCAAGCCCGGCGACCGGGTGGTGAGCGTGCTGCCGATCTGGCACTCCTACGAGCGCAGTGCCGAATATTTCCTGCTCGCCTGCGGCTGCCGCCAGACCTATACAACCCTCAAGCAGCTGCGCGCCGACCTGCAGCGGGTAAAACCCCACTACTTAATAAGTGTGCCGAGGCTGTGGGAGGCACTGCTCTCTGGCTTTGACGATGCCCTGGCGGCCGTGCCGGCCTCGCGCCAGCGGCTACTAGGCGTGGCCCTCGCCAACAGCCGCGCTTTTGGCCGCTGCCGCCGCCAGGCCCTCGACCTCACCCTTGCGCCGGAGGCCTGGCCGGCTCGGCTCGGCGCCGCGGGGCTGGCCTTGCTGCGCTGGCCCCTGCACCGGCTGGCGGCGTCGTTGCTCTGGCCGAAGCTGCGCCAGCAGCTGGTGGGCGGCCGGCTGCGCACGGCGATCAGTGGTGGCGGTGCTCTGGCCATGCACGTGGATGGCTTCTTCGAGGCCATCGGCATCGAGCTGCTGGTGGGCTACGGCCTCACCGAAACCAGTCCCGTGCTCACCTGCCGGCGCCGTTGGGCCAACCGCCGCGGCAGCGCCGGCCAGCCCCTGGCGGGCACCAGCCTGCGGATCGTTGATCCCGAATCCGGCGAGCTGCTGGCCCTGGGGCAGCGGGGCCGGGTCCTGGCCCGGGGCCCTCAGGTGATGGCGGGCTACTGGGGCAAGCCGGAGGCCAGCGCGGCTGTGCTTGATAGCGAAGGCTGGTTTGACACCGGCGATCTGGGCCATTTGCTGCCCGACGGCTCCCTGGTGCTCACCGGCCGGGCTAAGGACACGATCGTGCTCAGCAGCGGCGAAAACATCGAGCCCGGACCCCTCGAGGAGGCCCTGGTGGCCAGCCCCTTGATCGAGCAGGTGCTGGTGGTGGGCCAGGACCGCAAGCAGCTCGGCGCCCTGGTGGTGCCCAAGGAGGCGGCGGAGTCAAGCGATCTGGCCCTGTTGCGGGCTCTGACGCGGGAGTGCAACCGGCTGCTGGCCGCCCGCCCCGGCTCCCGCCCCGACGAACGCCTTAGCGGTGTGGCCTTGGTGGAGCCATTCACGCTCGATAACGGTCTGCTCACCCAGACCCTCAAGCAGCGCCGCGACCGGATTACGGCCCGCGACGCTGCGGCGATTGAGTCGATCTACGCACCCCGCTGAGGCTTGTGGGTGCGGTGCGGCGAACCGGCGGTTGACCCTGGTGCGCCTTGCTGACAGCCTGAGCGCTGATTTACTTCCCCCATGGCTGACGGCTCCCTCACGATCAAACGCACCATCACCGTGCGTGCCGTGGTTACCCCCCGTTGGAAGGAGGACGCCGAGCGAGAGCTAAGCAATGCCATCGCCAATGTCGACGCCCAGTTGTCCCAGCTAGAGCAGGAGGGTCAGCAACTGGTAGACGAGATCCGCCGCCAGAGCGCCAACCCCCTCGACCCCCGGGTGCAGGAGCAGGTGGCTTCAGTGCAGCAGCAGGTGGCGGCAAAGCGCGCCGAGCTGGAGGAGCAGAAGCGCCAGATGCTGGAGCAGCAGCGCCAGGTGCGCGACCTGGAAATGGAGCAGATCGTGGAGCAAGGCCAGATCGAGAGCGTCTGCGATGTGCAGGTGGGCGACAACCTGGTTGAGAAGTTGCAGGCGGCTGTGCTGGTGCGCGATGGCGTGATCGAGGCCATCGAGGCCGGCTGATCCCCCTGGCGGGAGCCGCGTAAAATCAGCTCATTACACCTTTCGAGTCAGGCAATAAGGCAATCACAATCAACTCGCTTACGGTTGCGGCAGGAGTGGCTGCAACCGCCATTACCCGACTGGCACGGAACGATCAGAAAGCAGCATCAGCACTTTCCTTGGATTTGGCGGGGAAGATTGTGACTGTGCTGGATTGTGGGATTGAGGATTTATTGGAGGTTGTTAAGGAGTAGTTCTCAATCAGAACTGCTTTTCCAAAGCATCGGCAACAACCGCCTGAATCTTGTTCCCCAAATCCTCTCTCGACCATTCCTCAGAAATCATCTCGGTCTGCTGGAGCACCAGGTCAATCGCTGCTGCCTCTTGATCGGGCGGATACTTGTAGCGTTTCAGCAGCGCCTTGATCATCGTTCGCAGTCGTGCCCGAACATTTTCTTTGTATTGCCAATCGATGCTGAGGTTGCCCCTGAGTTTTTCTGCCAGTTCCCGTGCCATCTTCATCAGCACCTCATCCCCCATCAGATCGTGTGCTGACTGGTTGTTCGACAGGGCGTCATAGAAGGCAACCTCGGCAACCGACAACCCCATCGCCGCCACTTTCTCTGCTTCATCACGGAACTGCTTTGCCATCGCAATCAGTTCCTCAATCACCTGTGCCGCCTCGATGGAGCGGTTGGCGTATTTGTTCAGCGATGCCTGGAGCAGTTCACTGAATCGCTTCTGTTTGACCACGTTGGTCTTGAAGCGGGTCTGAACCTCCTCTCTCAGCAACCGCTGGAGCAGTTCAACCGCCAGGTTCTTCTGGGGGATCTTGCTGACCTCTGCCAGGAACTGATCCGACAGGATGCTCAGATCAGGTTTTTGTAGACCTGCGACCTTGAAGACATCAGTGATTCCATCTGCGACCAGGGCGTCAGACATAAGTTGACGCAACTCAAAATCAACATTTTTAGGGGCACGACCATCTCCTTCGTCGCCATCACCTTTGATCAGTGGTGCTCGGATTGCCTGAAGGAAAGTCACCTCATCATTGAGTGCCATCGCTTGATCAAGCGTTCCGCACAGAGCAAATGCTTTGGTCATCGCCAGCACGGTGTCGCAATACCGCTTCTTTCCTTCTGGTAGTTCAAGGATGTGATCCAGGCAGTTAGGCAGCAGTGCCATTGCTGTCTTGGGATCCTTGAACCCACTCCAGTCAATGGGATGGAGCAGGTCACGGGCAACTTGGAGTTTCTCCTTGAGAATCCGCAGCGCCTCACTGGTGTCAATCGTTGGAGCGCCCTTTCCTTTCGATGCCGTGTAGGTCGATAGTGCTTCTTTGAGTTGGGGGGCGATGCCGATGTAATCGACCACCAGACCGCCAGGTTTGTCTTTGAAGACCCTGTTCACTCGGGCAATCGCCTGCGCCAGGTTTGCCCCCTTCATCGGTTTATCCACATACATCGTCGCCAGACAGGGCGCATCAAACCCCGTCAACCACATATCCCGCACCAGCACGACCTTCAACGGGTCAGCAGGATCTTTGAACCGCTTCTCCAGATCCTTCTTCTGTTGCTTGGTGGTGTGGTGCGGTTGGAGGTATTGCTCATCCGATGCCGATGCCGTCATCACCACCTTGATGGCACCTTTTTTGGGGTCGTCGTCGTGCCAGTCAGGGCGCAGAGCAATGATGGCGGCATAGAGGCGAGCACAGATATCCCTACTCATCGCCACGACCATCGCCTTGCCTGGTTGGGTGCGTGAGCGTTGCTCAAAGTGGGCAATCAAATCTGCTGCCACTTGCTTGAGGCGTGGTTCAGCGCCCACCAGTGCTTCCAGTGCTGCCCACCTGCTCTTTGCCCGTTCAGCAGCAGGAATGTCGTCTTCATCTGAGAAGAGGTCATCCACCTGCTCATCCACCTGGGGCAGCAGTGGTTCCTTCAGCGCAAGTTTTGCCAGGCGTGATTCGTAGTAGATCGGCACCGTGGCACCGTCTTCCACTGCCTGCTGAATGTCGTAGACGGAGACGTAGTGCCCGAAGACCGCCTGAGTGTCACGGTCGTCTTGGGAGATGGGCGTTCCCGTGAAGGCAAGGAAGGTTGCTTCAGGCAGGGCATCCCGCAGTGCCTTTGCCAACCCGTATTTGATCTCCCCTGTCTTGGTGTCGAAGCGACCCTTGAACCCGTATTGAGTGCGGTGTGCCTCATCGCAGATCACCACGACGTTGTGGCGTTCGGTCAGGGCAGGGAACTTGTCTTCCCCATCTTCAGTTGCGAACTTCTGGATGGTGGTGAAGATGATGCCGCCGCTGGGTCTGTTGCCAAGCAGTTCCCTGAGTTCCTGGCGACTGTCTGCCTGCTTTGGGGATTCACCCAGCAGATCGCCCGCCCCAGCAAAGACCCCGAACAGTTGCCCATCGAGGTCTTGGCGGTCGGTGACCATTACCAGGGTGGGGTTCTCAAGGCGTGGATCGGTGAGCAACTTGCCCGCCAGACACGCCATCTCAATGCTCTTGCCTGCGCCCTGGGTGTGCCAGACCACCCCACCCTTCTTATCGCCATCAGGTCTACTTGCTTTGACCACGCTTTCCACTGCTGCTCTGACAGCGTGGAACTGGTGGTAGGCAGCGATCTTTTTGATGATCTGCCCGTCTTCCTCGAACAGACAAAAACGACGAACGAACTCCAGCAGTCGCCCCTTATCGAAGATCCCTCGCACCAGGGTCTCCAGGTCACGATGGTTGCCCAGCGGATCGAGGTGGTTCTCCCCTTCGATGGTTCTCCATCGCTGGAACCGTTCCCGATCAGCACTCAATGAACCCAACCGTGCCTGGATGCCATCGCTGATCACCAGGAGCACATTGGGCGTGAACAGGTCTGGGATGTCTTGCTTGTAGGTCTGGAGTTGGTTGAACCCTGCCCAGATGTCTGCCTTCTCATCAGCAGGGTTCTTCAGTTCGATCACCGCCAACGGCAGACCGTTGACGTAGACCACCACATCAGGGCGGCGGTTGTGCTTGGTGCCCTGGATCGCCAACTGATTCACGACCAACCAGTCGTTGGAAGCAGGGTCATCGAATCCGATGACCTTGAGACGGATGCCGACCTGCTGGTTCCCATCCATATAGGTGATGGGCAAACCCTGGGTCATCCAACGATGGAAGTTGCGATTGGATGCCAGCAAACCTGGCACATTGGGATTCGCCAGTTGGAGCACCGCTGACTCGATGGTGCTCGCTGGAACTTCTGGGTTTAGGCGCTGGAGTGCTGAACGAAGGCGACCCGTGAGGATGACCTGCCTGAAGTCAGTGCGTTCAGGTGTGGTGCCGTCGGGTGCGAGATCTGGAGCAAAGGCATAGGCGTATCCCAGTTCCTGGAACCACTCAAGGCACTGCTGCTCCAGATGGTCTTCTGTGATGAGTGCCATCAGACACCAACCTCCTCAAGTATCTTCTCGGCATCAGGTATTCGGATTTCACCTGATATGAGTCTGGGAAGGAGGGCATCACGAAAATCAGATAAGCAATGAGTTTCCTGTTGACCACACTTTATTGACGAGAATATTGGCGCAGCAGTATCGCAAAACGCCCGAGCAATGGTCTCAGGTGGCACTACAAGCGGCATATCTCTAAGTATTTGCGAGTTTACCGCAGTGGCAATAGACGATGTGCTGCCGAGCGAATGGTAATCGTATTGAGACAAGAGGCAGTATGTGTATTCAGACCCTGCGCCCTTTGTCAGCGATGAAAAATGAGCAATCGCTTCATTGGTAAGCATTTCGCTCCCAGTGATTGCGACTCTTCCTATTGTAAGTTTGAAACTCAAGACAGCAGTATCTGGCGGCACGATTTTTACGTTGAACTTTTCAACCGCCTCTCTTGTAAGACTTTCAGAAGTTCTATCCGCGTATACTCCTACTTCACCCAGGTCTCGGATTGACAACCAAGGCATATCAACTTTGCTTGTGGAGAACCACTGAGATTCCTTTCTTGGGGGTGTCTTGCCTATCGAAATGTCATATTGCTTGCCTGCTGACTGAACATTCCACCCACTTGGAATCTCACCCAGTTCCGAATCCTCAAATGAATCTGGGAATAGGTCGCTGATCTCATCAGGTAATCCAGTTGAGCGACCTTCTGCCTTCGCTCTGACTGGATCGAAATCCACAAACCACGACTTGAAGAGCGCCTTTGCCATCGCCTCCAAGGTTTCGTTCGCCTTGCGGTTCAGTTCGATCTTGTCGTCAAGGGTTCCGAGGATATGAGCGATTGCCTTTTGTTCTGCCTTTGGAGGGAGATCAATCTGTAGTTGCTTCAGTTCTCCAAGGGAAAAGTTTGCCTGAACCGACTGAACAACCTTTGATTGGGCAACCTGTATTCGTGTTGTATCCCTAAGGGAGTAATACAGAAATCTGGGTTCTATCAGCGAGGTATCTGGTCGAACCAGCGCCACTGCCTGGTTTGTATTCATTTGCCCGTTCTCTCTGCTCACAAGAGCAACTCTTCCTATCGTTCCTGCGATGCTGAAAAGCACATCATCCTGCTGAATCCTTGATCTCCCAAGGAGTTCGTCAGTGCTCGAATCGATGAATGCGAACTTATCAGGGATCAAACGCCCTGATTCAGATATTGATTCGACTTTCACAAAGGGGATTCCACTCTTAGAAAATCCACCTCCTATCGAAGTGGGGGTAGTTCCTTTAGTCACCAAAGTGGTTACACAGTCAATAGTCGTTTTCTCCCACTCAGAACTCATATCCCAACCTCCTCAGATTCTCGGCAATCTGCTGATCCAACTTCGCTCCCTCTTCTTGCTGTTGCTTGAGCAAACCAGTGAGGCGCTTCATCTTCTCCTCAAACCCTTCGCCATCATCTTCAATATCTGCTGCTCCCACATAACGACCAGGCGTGAGCACAAAACCATTCTTCTCGATCTCTTCTAACTTGGCGTTGTAGCAGAATCCAGCGACATTCTCATAAGCATCAGACACCTCTCCATCTCCACGCCAGGCGTGAACGGTATCTCCAATCTTGGCAATATCCTCATCCGTCAACACCCGCTCAACCCGTGTCTTCATCGTGCCCATCTGGCGAGCATCAATAAACAGCGTCTCTCCACGACGATCACGACCACGCTGGGTCTTGTCATTGGTCAGGAACCACAAGCAAACAGGAATCTGAGTGTTGAGGAACAACTGTGCTGGCAGTGCCACCATCACCTCAACGACATCACCCCGCACCATCGCTTCACGAATCTGCCCCTCACCGCTTTGGTTGGAACTCATTGATCCATTTGCCAGCACTACGCCTGCTTCCCCGCCAGGGCGTAGTTTCCAGAGCATATGTTGTAACCACGCATAGTTGGCATTGCCTACAGGTGGTCGCCCATAAACCCAGCGTGGATCACTCTCATATTTCTCACCGCCCCAGTCGGAAATGTTGAACGGTGGGTTAGCGAGGATGTAGTCGAACTTTTGATCAGGGAACTGATCTCTGGCAAAGGTGTCGGCAGGTTCCTGACCCAGATCCGCAGCAAACCCCCGAATCGCCAGGTTCATCGCCGCCAACCGCCAGGTGGTGGGGTTGCTCTCCTGCCCGTAAATCGAGGCATCATCCCGCTTGCCACCGTGCGCTTGGATGAACTTTTCGCTCTGAACGAACATTCCACCTGAACCACAGCAGGGGTCATAGATCCGCCCCTTGTGGGGTGCCAGAACAGCGACCAGCGTTTTGACGACGTGAGCAGGCGTATAAAACTGACCTCCTTTCTTGCCTTCTGCGCTGGCGAACTGACCCAGGAAATACTCGTAGACCTCCCCCAGCACATCACCTGATCGCTGGTCGTCGGCAAATCCAATGGTGGAGATCAGATCCACCAGTTCACCCATTCGCCCAGGTTCCAGTTGGGCAGCACCAAACCGCTTATCCAACTTGCCCCGCAGCGTTGGGTTCTCGTTCTCGATGGCAACCAGTGCCTTGTCGATCAGTTGACCAATATCAGGTTGCTTTGCCCGTGCCCGTAGCGATTCCCATCGAGCATCAGTAGGCACCCAGAACACGTTCTCTTGGGTGTAGTAGTCACGGTCTTCCAGTGCTGCCTGGTGATCGGCAGGGTCATCCCCCAGGTAGAAGTCGGATTCAGGGTTGGAAACCGTCTGAAGCACCTTGCCTTGCTGAGCAGCAAAGGTATCTGAGATGTATTTGAGGAAGATCAGACCCAGAACCAGATGTTTGTATTCCGCCGCATCCATCTGGGCACGAAGTTTGTCGGCACTTGCCCAGAGCACTGCCTTGAAATCCTTGGCGGGTGCTTCCTTCTTCGCCCTGCCACGACCGTTGCCTGCTGCTGGTGCTGAGGGTGCCTCATAGCGACTCCCACCCTCGATGCCCTCTGCCAGTCCAATCGCACCACCACGCCCTCTGCCCTTGCGAACCAGACCCAGAGCAACCAGGCGTTCCTTGATCTCTTCGTAGTCCTCTTCGCTGATCTCCCGCTCTGCTGCCTTGCTGAGTGCCTCTCGTGCCGACTGGTTCCCGATGTTGCTGCCATCACCAGGGAGCACCTCCAACAGCAGGTCACTCAGATCCACCTCCTGGTCTTCGTCTGTATCAGGTTCCTGGATCAGGGAGTCGGTCACTCGGTCTTGTCACTTCCGACCATTTTCGCCTACAGCACTGGTTTTTGCCCGTTATGCAGAGGTCGCATGGTTCTTGGCGACTGCCTTTGCGATAAGGGACTCAATGGACTCCTTGACCTCACCGCCTCAGCGTGAGTAGTACAGGTGTATCTGCTCTTGTGCGATGCCTGCTGCCGTTCCTGTTCCGCCTGCCACCCCCGCTGAAGAGTGGGAGTTCCTTGAGTGGAATGTCCTGAAACCATCCCGCTCCTCAAGCGTCTGTATCACCTGCCAGCACTTCCGCTACGAGGTCGGCAGGCACTGCGTCACTCTTCTTGCCTGTCCGATTCACCAGGGACTGATTCCTCAGGGGGAGCACCTGACCAAGCGGTGCTCTCAGTGGGTTGCTCGGCAGGAGGTGGCGGTTGGGTGGTGTCCTGAGGGTGGGTAAGGACCGCAGACCCTGTGCTGACCACCTTCTCGGGGATTTCCCTGCGTCTTAGAGTCACCTCACCACCCATCCCTGCTCCTCCTCCGCTGTTGGAGAAAAGTTGGAACAGGGGTTGGAACACCTCCTCAAAAGGCAGACGGGCACTGGTTTATGGCAACCCACGAAATCTTCATGCCGGCCCTCTCCTCCACCATGACGGAGGGCAAGATCGTGGAGTGGCTGAAGCAGCCAGGCGACAAGGTTGAGCGTGGTGAGTCCGTGCTGGTCGTCGAGTCGGATAAGGCCGACATGGACGTGGAGTCTTTCAATGAGGGCTACCTGGCGGCTGTGTTGATGCCTGCCGGCGG
The DNA here is from genome assembly GCF_024345355.1 of Cyanobium sp. WKJ7-Wakatipu. Taxonomy (NCBI): domain Bacteria; kingdom Bacillati; phylum Cyanobacteriota; class Cyanophyceae; order Synechococcales; family Prochlorococcaceae; genus Cyanobium; species Cyanobium sp. WKJ7-Wakatipu. The sequence continues at coordinate 3,160 of NZ_JAGQAY010000019.1, read as the reverse complement.
CACGGCGCCGGTGGGCGAAACAATTGGCCTGATCGTCGAAACCGAGGCTGAGATTGCCGAGGTGGCAGCCAAGGCCCCAGCGGCACCTGCTGTCGCCCCTGCCCCAGCTGCTGCACCTGCACCCTCCGCACCCGTAACCCCACCTCCTGCGCCTGCAACAGCCCCTGCCCCTGCAACAGCTGTGGCGGCTCCGGTGGTGGCTCCCGCGTCGACGGCCAGCGGCCGAGTGGTGGCCTCGCCGCGGGCCAAGAAGCTTGCCTCCCAATTGGGTGTCGATTTGGGTGCCCTGCGCGGCAGCGGTCCCCACGGCCGCATCCAGGCGGAAGACGTGATGGCTGCCACTGGTCAGCCGATCACGGTGCCGCGGGTTGCTGAGGGATCAGGCCCCGCCTACGCACCTGCCGCTTCCAATGGTGCAGCCGCGCCTGCCCCAGCTCCCGCCGGCGATGCCTTCGGCCGGCCCGGTGAGAGCGTGAACTTCAACACGCTGCAAAACGCGGTCAACCGCAACATGTTCGCCAGCTTGGCGGTGCCCTGTTTCCGGGTGGGATACACAATCACCACCACCAAGCTCGATGCTTTCTACAAGCAGGTGAAGCCCAAGGGCCTCACGATGACTGCCCTGCTGGCCAAGGCCGTGGGCGTGGTGCTGGCGCGCCATCCCCAGGTAAATGCAGCCACCAGCGCCGATGGCACTGCCATGGCTTTTCCCGCCTCAGTGAATGTGGCCGTGGCCGTAGCCATGGAAGACGGCGGCCTGATCACACCGGTGCTGGCCAACGCCGATAAGACCGATATCTATGCCATGGCCCGCAACTGGGCCGACCTGGTGGCGCGGGCCCGCAGCAAGCAGCTCCAGCCTGAGGAATACAGCACTGGCACCTTCACCCTCTCCAACCTGGGCATGTTTGGTGTGGATCGCTTCGACGCAATCCTGCCCCCAGGCACCGGCGCCATCCTGGCGGTGGCCGCCTCCCGGCCCGCAGTGGTCGCTGGCAAGGACGGTTCGATTCGGGTGGCCAATCAAATGCAGGTGAATCTCACCTGCGACCACCGCACTATTTATGGCGCCCAGGCGGCTGCCTTCCTCAAGGATCTGGCTCAGCTGATCGAGACCAACCCAGAAAGCTTGGCGTTCTGAAGCTTATCGGGATGAAGCAGCCTGTGGCCCAACCATTGCTCCGCAGGCTGTTAGGCAAGCCTCTGCCTCGCGCGGATGCCTCCGCTCAGCGTCTGCCCAGTGTGCAGGCTCTGCCGATTCTTTCCTCAGATGCTCTCTCCTCGGTGGCCTACGCAACCGAGGCTGCGCTTGGGGTTCTGGTGTTGGCCGGCAGCCAGGCCCTGGGCCTGTCGCTGCCGATCACCGCAGCGATCGTTGTTTTGATCGCCATTGTGGTGTTCTCCTATCGCCAGACGATCGAGGCCTATCCCCAGGGAGGTGGCTCCTATGTGGTGGCCCGCGAAAACCTGGGCACCGGTCCTTCGCTGGTGGCGGCAGCAGCTCTTTTGGTGGATTACACCCTCACCGCGGCAGTGAGTCTGATGGCAGGTACTCAAGCCCTCTCCTCGCTTTTGCCAGCCCTGCTCCCCTACGAGGTGCCCTTGGCGCTGCTGCTGCTCCTGGCTGTCGGATGGGCCAATCTGCGGGGCCTGCGCGAAGCCGGCCAGGCGTTCACCGTTCCCACCTACGCCTTTGTGGTGATGGTGGCGCTGCTGGCGCTGTTCGGCCTCCACAACCTGGTGTTTGCCCATGGCTTTACGCCCGATGCGCCACCGGTGATCCGGGCGGTGGAGCCCCTAGGACTGTTTTTGCTGCTTCGTGCCTTCAGCTCTGGCTGCTCTGCGATGACTGGAATTGAAGCCATCGCCAATGGAGTTTCGGTGTTTCGTGAACCGGCGGCTCGCCGGGCCCAGGCCACCTTGTTGGTAATGGGGGTAATGCTGGCCGCCATGTTCCTGGTCGTCAGCGGACTTGCATTCCTCTACGGAGTGGCTCCTGATCCGGAGCGCACGGTGCTGGCCCAAATCGGCATGAGGGTGTTTGGCGCCGGCAGTCCAATGTTCTGGGCATTGCAGATCACCACTCTGCTGATCCTTACCCTGGCGGCCAACACCGCCTTTGCGGGGTTCCCCCGATTGGCGGCGATGCTGGCCCATGACCGCTTCCTGCCCCGTCAGATGGGCTGGATTGGCGACAGGCTTGTATTTCAGAACGGTATCGCCGTGTTGCTGGTGACCACCGCTCTGATCATCCTCGTGTGCCGGGGTGACACCAGCGTGGCTGTGAACCTCTATGCCTTGGGCGTGTTCCTGGCCTTCACCCTTTCCCAGGCGGGCATGGTGGTGCGCTGGTGGCGGCTACGGGGCGCTGGCTGGCTGGGTCGAATGACGATGAATGCCTTGGGAGCACTCACGACCTTGGTGGTGCTGCTGGTGATCGTGGTGGGAAAATTTGCCGAGGGGGCCTGGATAGTGGTGATTGCTATCCCGCTTCTGGTGTGGCTGCTGGCTCGCATTCGGGGCCGCTATTACCGGGTTTATGCGGCTATTTCCCTGCCAGCCGAGGCACAGGGCACAGTGCGCTTGCCTGATCGACGCGACCCCGTGGGCAACTGCAGCATCGTCTGGATTCCTTCACTGTCACGTCCATCACTTGACGCCCTGCGCTACGCCGCCAAGGTGTCGGATCAGGTGATTGGGGTGTGGGTTCGCTCCGAGGAGGACGACCCTGCAATGATCCGCCGCGACTGGCAGCGGCTAGTAGGCGAGTCGCCCGGAATCCAATTGCATATCTTGGCAAGCCCCTTCTCCTCGCTGGTTGATCCTTTTGTGGCATTCGTGGCGTCTGAGGAGCAGCTTCACCCAGACGTCACCCACACGATTGTGATGCCGATGGCGATACCTCGTTACAGCTTTGATTCGCTACTTCTCAATCAACGCGGCATCAATATGCGGGTACCTCGAAATTTACGAGATTTGCCAGCCTCTGATCACCATAAAAAAATGCCTTTCGGCATCGTCGCAGCAGATCAAAAGTGCTCAAGCAATGCAATATTGTCGGCAAATTGATTCGTACTGGATACTGCTTAGGCAATAGTCAGGGTGTTAGTTGATCGTTGGAGATAGCGCAGGAAATTGAATGTTAGATTTTTTAGGGCCC
>NZ_JAGQAY010000018.1:0-50532 GCF_024345355.1 Cyanobium sp. WKJ7-Wakatipu | reverse complement strand
CCGATAAGATCGAGATCTGTTGCGGCTGAATGGCTTTCGGGCACAGGGAGGAGGCAATTCCGCCGACCTCAACTCATGCTGGCAGCCCAGGCAAGCTCGCCTGTGCCAGACTTTGAATCAGCCCTGCCACCCCACCGGAGGGCGCATGGCCCAATCCTTTACGCGGCGCGAGGAATGGCCGAGGGATGCGGTGGGTGTGCGCTGGCCTGGTGGCGAATCGCCCAAATGCCCCCGGTACAGTTGAAAACTCCCAGCCCCCAGTCCTGCCGGCAAGGCTTGTGGTGAATGACCTGCTGACCTTGCCCCTTGAAGAACGGCTGGAGAGCTTCCTGGCAGACGGCGACCCAGGTCTTAATGCCGAGGAGGCACTCAGCGGTAGCTGAGGAACTCCTCCACAGGCATGCCGATGTCCCTAGCGATCTGGCGCAAGAGCGGCGGTGCGATATCGCGCCCTTTGTGGGCGGGGACCGTCGTGCAGCGGCCCTTGGCATCACGGAACTGCTGGTGGGAGCCGCGCTGACGAACCACCTCAAAACCCAGCTTTCTGAGAATGTCTGCCACCTCCGATGGCTTGAGAACAGGAGTTGACCCCACCGTTCAAGCCGGCACGGAGATTTGCTGGAGACCAACGAAATCGCTCTCCAGAGCCGGTTCGCCGTCCTCCAAAAGCATGGAGATCACCTCCTTAAGATTGGCCTGCAACTCATCAAGGGTCTCGCCCTGGCTGTGAGCCCCCGGGAAGCCTGGGACATAGCCCACCAGGAGCCCCGTCTCAGAGCAGCGCTCAATTACTGCTGAAAACGTGTGCATGGTGGTGAACTCCGACTTCCCATTCTGCTGCGCACAGCCCAGGCCTGAGAAAAAAGGGGCCGGAGCCCCCAAGCCCTCAGAGGGCAGCAGGGACTCTAGCTGCGGATGAATTTCTACTCCGCCCTGCGAAAGTCGCGTAAAGCCTTCAACGGCGGGGTGCCAAGTCGATCACCAAAGGAGTGAGATACCCAAACCAAAACCTTCTCACAGACCTTCTCACATCCAAGCCTGAAGCCATATGAGACTCTCGGTGGCGCATGCGGTTCGGCTAATCAACCGAGAAGCTTCCCAAGCTGAACGTCGCCGGTTCGAGTCCGGTCACCCGCTTTATTCTCAGGTCATCAGATTGGGCAAGAGACTAATTGGCCCAGCAGACGAATTAGCGAATTAGACCAGCGGAATTAGCCTGATTCAGCCCCGAGGCTTGATCAGCTGCAAAACCTGAGGGCCGGTGGCCGCCATCCGGCGCTCGCCATCCAAAGCCGCAATGATGAAGCGTGCGGCTTGGGGCAAATCTCCTTGCTCAGCAGCAAGGCGCGCCCGAGCCTCATCGGCCCGAATCGAAACAAGGAATTGTTCGCGCGCGTCAGCCGAGGGTGCGGCCAACGAAGAAGTACGCGCAGGACTAGTAAAAATGGCAGTCATCTCAACGGTATCTGAACGGGAATGGCCCATGCAAAATCGGCTTTAGCCATCCTGGAAAGGGTTGATATATCCCTTGCAAGATCAAAGCATTCCTTTTGATCATACGCCAGGCTGAACATACCCAGTGAAAACATCACCTAGCTCACCCAGGCCCCCCGCGCTTCATGTTCCTGGCTCTTCCCGATTGCCACCCAACGCGGCAATTTGATCACGCAAAGACTGGGATCTCTGTTCATCACCCCGGGTGAGGGCCACTGCAAGTGCAAACTCCAGCTTCTCCAACTGATGCTCCCCCTCTCCTGAGGTAGGTGGGTAGCCGCTGCGGCCGGAAGGAGCCTGGTTGGTAACTGACGGGGCTAAGCCCGAGGCTTGCGAGCAGCGATTGGTGGAACCGTTTTGGGAGGGAGTGGGGTATGCCATAACTACTTTCTCCCCATTCTGACACCGCTGACCAGCCCCGGGGATCAGGCCGCTGCCGCCATTTCATCGTTTTGGTCGGTGAGCTCGTTTTGGTCGGTGAGATCGAGCAAGGCGCGACAGTCGACCAGCAGTCGTTCAACGTTGTCGAGACTGGTGATCTCCTGGGGATCATGCTCTCCCTGGCGATCAAGTTGCAGCTCCGTGGCTTCCAAACGCTGCTCCAGCCTCACCAGCCGCTGGGAGAGGGCGTGCACGGTTTGGGCCAAATCTTCAGCATTACGGCTGATGCGGAAGGAAACCGACTCGTAAGCCATGGCAATCAGAGCATGGGAGCCGATCACAACACACAAACCAGCACCAGCCAAGGCCAGAGCTCTTCCCTGCCCCAGACTCGACTTAGGCCAAAGTGATCGATACGTTGGACCCCGGTATCCCCGTTGACGCCCCAGGCCATGGCACTAAAGATGACTTTGCGGCAGATTCCCGGGCTACGCCGTGCCCTGCTGGTCCTGGTTGGCAGCGCTGCTGGATTCGGCCTCGCCCTACCCGGCCAGGCCCAGACAGCTGAGGCCAATACCGCCGCCGCCAACGCCGGCTCAGGGGGCAAGGGGGCTCAGATCTATTGCTTTATGCGCAGCAGCGGCAACAGCCACCAGGTGAGCTGGGATGCCGCCTACGCGGTGATCAAACGCCAAAACGACAAACTGTTCAAGACCTCCCCGGAACACGCCGCGGTGATGATCACAGAAGCTGTGGTGCAGAACCCCAGCGTGTTTCCCGACTGCGGCCGCTACCTAGGTGACCTGTTCGCAAAACCCGAAGCCAAGCCAGAAGCCAGCACCAGCCCAGCGCCTAGTGGCACCTCCCGCAGTGAGCGGCTGGGTCAATAGGGCTCGCCAATATTTATGCCGAGCCGGATGCCGAAGCAGCTGCCGAGCAGGGGGCAGCTTGGCCGCCCTGGCAGGGCTGCTGCTGCTTGCCGGTGGATGCGCTGAAGAGCCCTTACCCCAGCGCCAGGTACGCAGCGACGACTGCCTGCAAACCGTGCAGCTCGACCAGCTAACGGAACAGATCGGCCGCTGCGACGCCGTAGTGGCGGCATTTCCAACCAACCCAAGCCCTCTCAACGATCGCTACCTGCTACACAGCCTGGCGGGCAACGAGGCAGCAGCCTGCGCTGATATCAACCGGGCTGCAGCCCTTGCCCGCTCTAAACCACCAGCCAGCCTGGATCCCCAACTGCGCACCGATCTGAACCTGCGTCAACAGCTCTGCAGGGAAGGCGGTGGCAAAGCCATGGGCGCAAACCAAGACCGCCCCCAACGCTGAGCAGCCTCACCAGCGACCCATCAGGTCTCTCATCATGGCCGGCAAACTGCGGCGCTCCAGCAGCTGGGAGCGCCGCTGCAACAACACGGCGATGCGCTCGGCCTTACTGGCCAGTAAGCCGTCCACCAACTGGTCGGCAACGCCCAGCTGCAGCCAATGGCTGGTCAGGCAGGCCCCCATACCGATGCGGTGACAGCGATCTTCTGCCTGTTCCGCATCCCCTGGGGTCCAGGGGCGCTCAACTAGCACCACATGCCGCGCCCGGTGCAGGGTGAAGCCCAAGCCCCCGGTGCCATAGGTAGCGATCAGCAGGGAATGCTCACCGCGCTGAAACGCATCAACCTCAGCCTGGCGCTGGGCCGGCGGCAGGGCGCCGGTGAGAACACAACTGTCTTCAAAACTGCGGTGCAACATCTCAGCCGTAGCCACGAAGGCCGTAAACACAACCACCGCCTCGCCCTTGGCCAGCAACGGAGCCACCAAGGCCCGGGTGGCTGGGAGTTTGTAATCGGAGCCGATCTGGCGCAGGGCCGTGAGCACTGCCAGCAGCTCGGCATCGCGGCGCACCTCACCGAGGGCAGCCCGACGGCGATAGTCGTCTACCTTGAGCTGCAGGCGGTGCTGAAAGCCGCGGGCCGAAGGCTCGTCCAGCTCAACTGGCCACAGCTGGCGCAGCTTGGGGGGCAGGTCGAGGCAATCCTGCTTACGGCGATGCAGCACCAGGGGCCGCACCAGCCGCTGCAGGTCTTCCAGATGGCTGGCCCCATTCGCCTGCCAGAGGCGCCGTCCGCCCTGCTCGCGCCAATGGCCCTGGCAGAAGAGTTCCTCAAAGGCCCGTTGGTCGCGGGCGAGGGGGTGGCCGATCGCCGCCAGCAGGGGAAATAACTGGGCTGGGCGGCCGTTTTTCATCGGCGTGCCGGTCAGTAGCCAGATGGCTCGCAGCCGGGGGTGGCGGGCCAGGCGCAGCAGCCCCTGGCTGCGGCGGGTATGGCCGTTTTGGGCGAAGTGGGCCTCATCGGCGATCAGCACGGTGCCGGCGGGCGGCAAGGCGTCGGGCAACCGGGCCCAGCTGTGCAGCTCCAGATGCAGGCCAAGGCTGGCCGCCTCACCCTGCCAATGGTCGTGCAGACCAACCGGGGCAATCACCAAGATGCGGCAATCGGCTTGGCGCACCATGGCCCGAGCCGCCATCAGGGCTGTGAGCGTCTTACCCAACCCCATGGCATCCGCGAGCACGGCACCGCGGCGGGCCAGTAGCCAGCGCACCGCGGCCCGCTGATGGGCAAACAGGAGGCGGCCATCCAGCAAGGGCTGCTCCAAATCTGCCGACGCCACCAACTGCCGATGGGGCGGCAGGGGGGGCAGGGGCTGCTCCAGCCAGGCGAGCCACTGGGCCAGCTCGGGCTGCACAGGAAACCGGCCTGCCAGGGCTTGCTGCAAGGCGGCGGCAGCTTCTAGGGGAAATGACCAGCAACGCTGCCGACCCGACCAACTCCCCCGGGGGCGGATCGCCCGCAACTGGGCCTGGGTGACCGCGTCGTAGGGGCTAACTACCTCAATCAAACCCGTCGCCCCCAGCCGCAGCAGACAGCGCATCCGCGGAAGTGCAATCGTCGACACATTGACACCCCAGGTGGTGGGGGCAAACTTTGCTCAACCGAGTCGCGCTGATGCAGGCCAGGGATGGGGTGTTCCTTGAGGATCTCTGTCCCAAATTGCGCGTCAGACGCTGGCGCCAATCCCTTCATCTCATCACCGACCAACACTGCATTTATTGCGGTGAGCGCTCGGAATCAATCGACCACGTGCACCCCCAGAGCCGGGGCGGGCTAAGTGTCACCGAGAACTGCGTGCCCGCCTGTCTGGCCTGTAATGGCGACAAGGGAGATGCGGATGCCTTTGCCTGGTACCGGCGACAGCCCTTTTACGACCCCCGCCGCTCCATGGCGATTCGTGCCTGGACTGATGGAGACCTGCGTTTAGCAATGCGGCTGCTGCAGTGGGTACATCCCGGCCAATTGGAAGAACTGGTGGAACCTCACCAGACCCGGCAGGCCTCGGCGCCGTTGTGGCGCTGGCAGATGGCCTCCTGAACCTGGGGTCCCTCGGGGGCAACCACCAAAGCCAGCAGCAGCAGCACCCCCGCCAACACCGCCGGCACGGTGATCTCATGACCACTGGAGCGGGACCGCTGCCTTGAGGAGACCGGCGTCTTAGAGATTGGTGCCGGGAACTCAAGAGCAGCCCGCAAGCCTGGCGCAATGGAGCTTGCAGCACGAGAACCAGCAACAGGAAAGGCTGAGACCGGAAAAGCTGAGACAGTGAAAACTGGGACCGTGAAAACTGAGACCGTCATGGCGATCACTTCAGGGGTAATACAGGTGTACTCATGATCCAGGCACTTGTCAAGCCCGCCCGCCAACTGCTGGTGATCGGCGGCGGCTTCACGGGCCTGCGGCTTGCCCAGGCCGCCCAGCGCAGCGGCATGGCGGTTCGCCTCACCAGCCGCCAACCACGCTCCAGCGGCGAGGGCCTGGAATGGCTCCCCTTCAACAGCTCTCCAGACGGCGCCTCCCTGCCAGCCCCTGGCGCCCTGGCTGGCATCACGGATGTGGTGGTGTGCGTGCCCCCGGATCCAAGCCAGGGCGATCCGGCGCTGCGCTTACTAGGACCAAGCCTGCGAGAGCTGCCCCTGCAATGGCTGGGCTATCTCTCCACCACCGGCGTCTATGGCGACACCTCTGGGGCCTGGGTTGACGAAACCGCCCCAACCCCAGCCCGAGCCGGCCGCAGCCAGGCCCGGGTTGCGGCGGAGCAGGCGTGGCTAGCCACAGGACTACCCGTGCAGATTTTCCGGCTGCCAGCCATCTACGGACCCAACCGCTCGCCATTTGCGGCCCTGCAAGCGGGGCAAAGCCGTCTCATCCACAAGCCTGGCCAGATCTTTTGCCGAGTACACGTCGACGACATCGTCGGTTGCCTGCTGCACTGCCTGGCCCGGCCGCAGCAGGAGCGCCCGACCGTGGTCAATGTGACCGACAACTGCCCCTGCCCCTCCAGCGAGACCCTGGGCTATGCGGCCCACCTACTGGGGCACAAACTGCCACCAATGGAGCACTACGCCGAGGTCGCCGGCAGCATGAGCCCCATGGCCCGCAGCTTCTGGAGCGAAAACCGGCGGGTCAGCAACCAGCTGCTGACCCAACAGCTGGGCTACAAGCTGCGCTATCCCAACTACCGGGAGGGCTACCGGGCCTGCTTAGCGGAGGAGCTAGGTGGCGGGCAGTCCCGCAGATCCCCGGGATCAACCACATAGGGCAGGCCCAGATCAGCCATCAAGCGCCCCCAACGCAACTCGATCCAGCCCTTGCTGAGCCCCGTGCCCAGACCCAGCAACAGACCCCCCAGCAACAACCAGCGCAGCATGGGCTCCACCACAAGCGGCCAAGCCCCATCCAACCCCACCCCAGCCCGGCTTGCCATTGCCCTAGGGGATCCTGCCTGCATAGGCGCTGAGGTAACTCTCAAGGCCCTTGCCAGGGCGGAATGGCGCTCACAGCAGCCCCTGCTGGTGGGTTGCCGCCGCTGGCTGGAAACCAGCTACCAACTGCTCAAGCCCAGCAGCAGCGAACCGCTGCGGGATCCGGCAGAACTGGAGATTCTCGATCTGCCCTTAGTGGAGAGCTGCCAGCCAGGACGCAGCACCCCGGCCTGCGGAGCAGCAAGCTTCAACTGGCTCACCGCCGCCGTCGAGCTGGTGCAAAGCGGCCGCTGCCGGGCCCTGGTGACAGCGCCAATCGCCAAGGCCAGCTGGCACGCTGCCGGCCACCCCTACCCAGGCCAAACCGAGCGGCTGGCGGAACTCAGCGGCAGCCCCGAAGCCTCGATGCTGTTTACCGCGATAGCACCCGCGGGCCACTGGCGCCTCAACACCCTGCTGGCCACCACCCACATTCCCCTGGCCGCCGTACCCCAACATCTCAATGGAGCCTTGGTGCAACGCAAGCTGGATAAGCTCCTGGCCTTCTGCCAGCGCTTCAACCCAGCCCCCCACCTAGTGGTGGCAGGACTCAATCCCCATGCCGGCGAGGCGGGGCGCCTGGGGCAGGAGGAGAGCACCTGGTTGGAAGCAGCCCTGGAGGCCTGGCGCCGGCAGCATCCAGAGGTGCAGCTCGAAGGCCCATTGCCGCCGGACACCTGCTGGCTAAGCGCGGCCGCCGCCTGGCCGGGCCCCAGACCAGGCCCCGATGGCTACCTGGCGCTATACCACGACCAGGGACTAATCCCGGTGAAATTGCTGGCCTTTGATGCCGCAGTTAACACCACCTTGGGGTTGCCGTTTATGCGCACCTCACCAGATCACGGCACAGGCTTCGCGATCGCTGGCCAAGGCCTAGCCAGGGCCGACAGCATGGCGGCTGCCCTGATTACGGCAAGGGATCTGGGCTAGCCGCTCAGGCCGGCCGCACCCGCATCAACACCTGACCGAATTCCACGGGGGTGCCGTTTTCCACCAGGATTTCAACCACCTCACCGCCCACCTCTGACTCCAGCTCATTCATCAGCTTCATCGCCTCAAGAATGCAGACGGTCTGGCCGACTTTGATGCGGGCACCCACTTCCACAAAGGGGGCTTCGCCGGGAGCTGCAGCTCGATAGAAGGTGGCGACCATCGGTGCTGTGACCTCAAGCAGGTCGCTGCGGCTGGCAGCAGCCGGTGGCGGTGGAGCCGAGGGGGCAACGGGCAGGGGGGCCGCTGCCTGCAGCACCTGGGCCGGAGCGGCACTGGCCTGGAAAACAGTTGTAGGAGCTGCACTGGGAAGGTTGCGACGCACCTCCAAGCGGAAGTCGTCTCCTTCGAGCTTCAACTCCTGGATGTCGCTCTCGCCAAGCAGGGCGAGAAGATGCTGAAGCTGGTCGTGGTTGAGCTGCATGGCGATCAGTTCTCCCTGCCCAAATAGCTGTCGGTACGAGTATCTATCTTGATTTTCTCGCCGATCGACAGGAACAGGGGCACCATCACCTGGGCTCCCGTTTCAACGATCGCAGGCTTGGTGCCGCCCGTGGCCGTATCGCCCTTGACGCCCGGATCGGTCTGGGTGATAGCCAGCACCACCGAGTTGGGTAGTTCCACCTCCAAGGGTTTGCCGTTCCAGGCCACCACGTTGACCTCCATGCCCTCCTTGAGGTACTTGCGGCTGTCACCAATCTGTTTGGCCGTCAGCCGGGTTTCCTCGTAGCTGCCCATATCCATGAACACGAAGTCGTCACCCTCCATGTAGGTGTGCTGGAGGGTGCTCTTTTCGAGAATGGCTTGGGGCAGCATCTCACCTGCCCGAAAGGTCTTCTCCACGACGTTGCCGCTCTGCACCGCCTTGAGCTTGGTGCGCACGAACGCCGATCCCTTGCCGGGCTTGACGTGCAAAAACTCAACGACCCTCCAGACCTGGCCATCCAGCTCGATTGAGGTACCGGTTCGAAAGTCGTTGCTGGAGATCATTCCGGCGGTTCAGATCTGGGGGATTGTAAGGCTGGCTACCGGAACGGGCCTCTGCGGGGCCATTCCGGAGGCCCTGAAGTTGTGCCAAAGTCCGCTCAACGACAGGGTGTTGCCATGGCACGGGGCCAATCCAGCTGGGCGAATCGCTCAACGTGGGCGCGCTGGTTTGCTGGCGTAGCCAGCTTGATGCTGGTTGTGCTGCTCGCTGCCCCCACCGCCTGGGCTGCCCTGCCCCAGGGCAACGCCGTGACCGACCCTGCAGCGCTGCTGCGCAATGCCTTGCCAATCAAGGCCCCCGACCTGCAGGAGCTTCAGCATCGCCTCGAGGCCACCAGCGACGACCTGCGCGCTAAGCGCTGGCCAGCCCTAGCAAGCTCCGTGCGGCGTTGCATTTCCTTACTGGGCAGCCGCAAGGCAGCCATGCTCGAAGGCTTCGTTGCCCCAGCGAAAACCGAGGCCGCAACTCTGCTGGACCAGGTGGGAGAGCAACTGCAAGTGCTCGCCGCCGCCGCCGAAGGCCAGGAGCGCGACCCCTTCCTGGCAGCCCGCCGTGAGGCCCTCAACAGCATCGGCAAAGCCGAAGACCTGCTGGTGGGGCCGTTCCCATATCAAATTCCGGCTGAATTTGCCGATTTGCCCAGGCTGCTGGGCCGGGCAACCGTGCAGCTCACCACCACTAAAGGCGACCTAACTGCGGTTGTAGACGGTTACAACGCGCCCCTCACCGCCGGCGCCTTTGTCGATCTGGTGCAACGCGGCTTCTACGACGGACTGCCCTTCATTCGAGCCGAAGATTTTTACGTGCTGCAAACCGGCGATCCGGAAGGCCCAAATGATGGATACATCGACCCGAAAACCAAAACGGAGCGCAAGGTGCCGCTAGAGATCAAGGTGCCAGGCCAGAGCGAGCCCTTCTACAACCAAACCTTCGAAGACCTCGGCATGTTCAAGGCCGCACCAGAACTACCCTTCTCCACCAAGGGCACCCTGGGCTGGGCCCACTCCGATGAAGTGCTAGACGACGGCTCCTCCCAGTTCTTCCTCTTCCTGTTCGAACCTGAACTGACCCCTGCCGGCCTAAACCTGATCGACGGCCGCTATGCCGCTTTCGGTTATGTGCTGGATGGCTTTGATGTTCTCGAAGAACTCACGGCTGACGACGGCATCGTCAAAGCACGAGTGCTATCAGGATCCGAAAATCTCCAACCTCACAGCTGAGTTTCTGATCCCAACATTAAAAAGCCGCCCTTGAGGGCGGCTAATATTTTGATGCTTAACTCAGCTCACTTCCATTGCTTAGCAACAATCTCAGCCAGATCAACAACGCGCTGGCTGTAGCCCCACTCGTTGTCATACCAAGCGATAACCTTCAGCATGTTGCCACCCATCACCAGGGTGAGCTCCGAATCAATGATCGTCGATTCGTCGGTGCCGGCATGATCGCTGGAAACCAAAGGTAGATCGCAATACTTGATGATGCCCTTCATGGCATTCTCAGATGAGGCCTTGAGCAAGGCATTCACCTCTTCCTTGGTGGTGTCGCGACTGATATCAAGCACCATGTCAACCACCGAGACATTCGGTGTGGGCACTCGCATAGCGATGCCGCTGAGCTTGCCCTTCATCGGCGGATAGACCAACGCCACAGCCTGGGCAGCGCCGGTGCTAGTGGGAACAATGTTTACCGCAGCGGCTCTGGCACGGCGCAGGTCGCGGTGGGCCGCATCCAAGATTCGCTGGTCACCGGTGTAGCTGTGGGTGGTCGTCATCGTGCCCTTGACGATGCCGAATGCTTGATCCAGCACCTTCACCACAGGAGCCATGCAATTGGTGGTGCAGCTGGCGTTGCTGAGAATGTCCCAATCTTCGTGGCGGTACTGATCGGCGTTAACTCCCACCACAAAAGTGCCAACCTTCGCGCCCTTGCCAGGTGCCGTGAGAATTACCTTTTTGGCACCAGCTTCAAAGTGCTTGCTGGCACCCACATCATCGTTGAACACTCCGGTGGATTCGATCACCAGATCGACACCCCATTCCTTCCAGGGAAGGTTGGCGGGATTGCGGTCGTAGAAGGTTTTGATCGTCTTGCCGTTGAGGACGATCGTGTCCTCGGTGGTGGTGACTTCCACGCCCCGCAGGGGGCCGAGCATGGAGTCGTACTTGAGCAGGTGGGCCATGGTGTTGGTGTCACCAGAGCCATTGATGCCCACTAGTTCGATGCCAGTGTTGGCCCCACGGCTCAGCCAGCAGCGGGTGAAGTTGCGACCAATCCGGCCAAATCCATTGATCGCAACGCGCAAAGTCATGGCCGATTGCGGCAAAAGCCGCTAGCGAAGGTGGTTTTGGCTGCCGATCATACAGAAATTGATCCGCTCTCCCCTCTTGCAGGAAGGGCGCACGCCGAGGAACATGCGCAAACGCGCAGCAACTCGTAAAGGTTTTCGGGCTGTTGTCAGCTTAATTTTGTGCTCACCTGAACCCTGATTTGGAGTTGCGTTTGGCGCCCCTGCTCGATCGTCACCAGCCACTCCACTTCATTGGCGTTGGCGGCATCGGCATGTCTGCCCTGGCAGGGATCCTGGCGGAACGGGGCTACGCGGTAAGTGGCTCCGACCCCCGGGACAACGCCGTGCTCGACCGCTTGCGGCGGCTGGGGGTGCGGGTGTTTTTGGAGCAGAACGCCGCCACGGTTGCTGCTATCCGCAGCGGCACCTCGGTCTCACCTCAAATAGTGATCAGCTCCGCGGTGCCAGAGACCAACCCGGAGCTAGTGGAAGCCCGTCGCATGGGTCTGGCGATCTGCCACCGCTCCGACGTGCTGGCCGCCTTGATCAATAGCCAGGACTCCATCGCCGTAGCCGGGAGCCATGGCAAAACCACTACCAGCACCCTGATCGCCACCCTGCTGGCTGCCACCCAAAACGACCCCACCGCAGTGATTGGCGGCATCGTGCCCGCCTTTGGCAGCAACGGTCGCCATGGCGAAGGCAGGCTGCTGGTGGCGGAGGCGGATGAATCGGACGGCTCCTTGGTGAAGTTCCGCTCATCCCTCGGCGTGCTCACCAACGTCGAACTCGACCACACGGACCATTACCCCGACCTCGAAGCCCTGATCACCACCCTGCAAAGGTTCGCCGGCAACACATCAAGGCTCCTGGCAAACCACGACGACCCGGTGCTGCGCGAGCGGTTCAAAGCCAGTCATTGGTGGTCGATCGAAAGCGCCGCAGACGTCTCCTTTGCAGCGATTGCCCAAGAGCAAAGGGGTGACGGCACCGTTGCCGACTTCTTTGAAGACGGTGAGCTGGTGGGGCGCTTTGAACTGCCCCTGCCCGGTCGTCACAACCTCAGCAACGCGGTTGCAGCCATGGCCGCCTGCCGGCTGGAGGGGGTTTCATTTGCCGAGCTGGGCGAGGCGGTAGCCGCCCTCCAGGCCCCAGGACGGCGCTTTGATTTCCGCGGTTTGTGGCAGGGCCGACTGGTGGTCGACGACTACGCCCACCACCCCAGCGAGGTGGCCGCAACCCTGGCCATGGCCAGGCTGATGGTGGACAGCGGCCGCAGCACCCTGCCCGTGGCGCCAAGGCGTTTAGTGGCAGTGTTTCAGCCCCATCGCTACAGCCGCACAGCCCAGTTTCTGGAGGGCTTTGCAGCGGCCCTCTCGGCAGCCGATTCCGTGCTGATCGCGCCCCTCTACGCCGCTGGTGAAGCGCCGATTCCAGGCATCTCCAGCGCCGCCATGGCCGAGGTGGTGCGGCAGCTGGCACCCAACCTGCCGGTGGCGGTAGCCAACACTCTCGACGAGCTCGCCGCCCAGGTGGCCGCCAAGAGTCAAGAGGGTGATCTGGTGATCGCCATGGGTGCTGGAGACGTCAACAGCCTCTGGGAACGCCTCGAGCAGCGCCAGCAAGCAGTTGACAGCGCCATAGCTGCCTCTGCAACCCCCCTGGCGGCCTGAGCCTGATGATTGCGGCCCCCAGCTGCCACCCGGCCCTACGCCAAGGGGTAGGACTTCAGTCCTTCACCACCTGGAAGGTGGGAGGTCCAGCGGAGTGGTTTGCCGAGCCTGGAGAACGCGAAGAGCTGATTTCTCTGGCGGCCTGGGCCCGGGCCCAGGGCCTGTCCTTGCGCTGCATCGGCGCAGGCTCCAACCTGCTGATCGCCGATAGCGGCCTGCCCGGCCTCACCATCTGCAACAGGCGGCTGCAGGGGAGCCGGCTCGACGCCGCCAGCGGCCTGGTGGAAGCGGAAGCCGGAGAACCGATCCCCACCCTGGCCCGCAAAGCAGCCCGGCTTGGCCTGAGCGGGCTGGAGTGGGCCGTGGGCATCCCAGGCACCGTAGGGGGCGCGGTGGTGATGAATGCGGGCGCTCAGGGCGGCTGCACGGCCGAATGGTTGCACTCGGTGCGGGTGCTGGACCCGGCCAATCCCGCAACGCCCTTCGAGCTGGAAGCCCGGGAACTGGACTTCGCCTATCGCCACAGCCGCCTCCAGGCGGAGAGCTGGATCGTGCTGACAGCCACCTTCCAGCTGGAGGCCGGCCACGACCCCGCAGCCATCACCTCGCGCACCAGCGCAAATCTGCACAGCCGCACCAGCACCCAGCCCTACCAACAACCCAGCTGCGGCAGTGTTTTTCGCAACCCAGAACCACAAAAAGCAGGGCAGCTGATCGAAGCGCTAGGCCTGAAGGGATTGCAGATCGGTGATGCCCAAGTCTCGCCAATCCACGCCAATTTCATAGTCAATATTGGCCAGGCCAGCGCCAGCGACATCGATGCCCTAATCGCAGAAGTGCAACGCCGGGTGCTGGCCAGCCACGGCCTGACCCTCCACCCTGAGGTAAAGCGGCTGGGCTTCGGCCCGGTGCACTAGCTGCCCCTTAGCCTGAGCCGAGCAACTTCTAGGGCATGGCTGGCTTCGGACTCCCCAACTTCGGTCAGCTCACCGAGGCCTTCAAGAAGGCCCAGGAGCTGCAGCAAAACGCCCAAAAGCTCCAGGAAGAACTTGATGCAATGGAACTGGAGGGCCGCAGCGCCGACGGCCGGGCCAGCATCTGGCTCACGGGCAACCAGCAACCGCTGCGAGTGCAACTGGCCCCAGAACTGATCGCCGAAGGGGCTGCCGCCAGCGAGGCCGCCGTGCTGGAAGCGTTGCAAGCCGCCTACGAGCTGTCCACCGGCACGATGAAAGGCCGCATGGAAGAACTCACCGGTGGCCTAAATCTCAATCTGCCAGGTCTGGGCGGCTGAAATCCGTCACTTTTCCAGTGCCAGCCTGGCCATCCTCTTCCCCATCCAGCAGCTGCTGACGCTGGCGACGCCGGGAGAGCTGCCGCAATCCGGGCGCCAGGCGGGGCTCAAGACCCTGACCGCGGCGCCGCAGACCCGACCCGTCAGGGGAGTACGCAAGCCGGCCCGTTCGCTCGCCATCCAGCAGCAGATCGCTCAGGCACTGGGCATAAAGGGGGTAACGCTCCCAGTCGGAGCCAACGGCACAGCCGGGATCGCCCTGGTGCAGGCAATTGCTGAAGCGGCAGCAGCCCAAGCCCAGTCGTTGCCGAATCTCCGGAAACAGGGGGCCTAGGGCAACGGGATCGGCGGGCAGCCGCGGCCTGTTGAATCCAGGAGTGTCGGCCAGCAGGGCTCCGGGCGCCAAGGGGAAAAGCTCCACATGGCGGGTGGTGTGGCGGCCCCGCTGCAGCCGCCCTGACACCGCCGCCACCCGCAGGCCGAGCTCGGGGCAAAGACGGTTGAGCACGCTGCTCTTCCCCACCCCAGAAGGTCCACAAAGCACGGCGATACCTGGCTGGGCCAGCCGCTGCAGCAAAGGCTCCATGCCCTCGCCACTACTGGTAGATACCGCCAGGGCGTCGTAACCCCAGGCAGCAGCTCGCTGGCACCAACTAGCCACCTCGCCAAGCGAAACCAGATCCGCCTTGGAGAAAACCAACTGCACCGGCCGCCCCGTCGCCTCAGCCGTCAACAAAAAGCGTGTGAGCTGGAGCAGATCCAGCTCTGGCTCCGCCAGCGACACCACCACCACCACGAGGGCCACATTGGCCACGGCGGGCCGCTCAAGCAGGCTCTGACGCGGCTCCAGGGCCGCCACAGCCGCCCGGCCAGCGGGCCAGTCGATGCCATCCACCCAGACGCGATCCCCCACGGCGATGGTTTGGCCGCTTTTGCCAAGGCGGGTGCGCCGGGTGCACAAAAGTCGACTCAGGCCAGTGGGCCCTAGCTGATCCAGTTCCACCCAGCAGTAATTGGCCAGCAGGGCCACCACCTGCCCAATTAGGCGCAATGGCCCAGACTCAACCCCCATGACAGCGAACCTGCAGCCGCACGGCCCCTTGTTGCTCCGGGTGATCGCAGCAGGTAACCCCATGACCTGCGCTCTCCAGCCCCTGGGTCACCTGCTGCTGGGGCTCTCCCCTATCTAGGTCCACCTGCAGGATCTGGCCAGGAACCAAACGCTCCAGGGCCAGCTTGGTGCGAATGAAGTTGAGCGGACAAGCGATGCCACGCAGATCGAGCTGGGCATCTGGTTTGCCGTCTGCCCAACTGGCGCTCAACCGAAGAGGCCCCCAAACAAGCCGCTTTTATGGGGATGCTTGTGGCCCTTGTTGGTGTGGTGGCCGGCCAGCTGCTCCAGCAACTCCCGCTCCTCAGCATTGAGCTTGGTGGGCAGCTGCACCTTGATGCTGACCAGGTGGTTGCCTCGGGCCACCGGATTGCCCAGCTTGGGCACCCCCTTGCTCTGCAGGGTGAGCATCGCTCCGGGCTGGGTACCGGCTGGAATCTCCAACGACTCCTGGCCGTCCACCGTGACTACCTCGATGGTGTCGCCCAAAATGGCCTGGAGGTAATTGAGCGTCACCTCCGAATGGATGTTGATGCCATCGCGGCGCAAGCCAGCAGCCGATTGAACGCTCAGGAACACATAGAGATCGCCGGCGGGACCACCCCGCTGGCCGGCATTGCCCTCATTTGCCACCCGCAGCCGTGTGCCGGAATCAACCCCAGCTGGGATGTTGATCCGCAGCTTTTTACGCACCTGCTGCAGACCTTGGCCACCGCAGGCGCCGCAAGGGTCGGCAATCACCTGGCCGCTGCCCTCACAGGTAGGACAAGCCGCCACCTGGGTAAAACTGCCGAATGGGGTGCGGGTGGCCCGACGCACCTGGCCGGCGCCGCCACAGGTGCCGCAGCTTGTGGGTCCACTGCCCGCCTTGGCACCGGATCCCTGGCAGGTGCTGCAGGTCTCGAGATGGCGAATCTGCACCTCCTTCTCGATACCAAACACCGCCTCTTGGAAGTTGATGGTGAGGTCGAGGCGCAGGTCATCGCCTTGACGGGGACCACGTCGCCGCGGACCTGCTCCAGCACCCGCCCCCCCAAAGCCACTGAAGAAGGTCTCAAACAGGTCGGCAAAGCCGCCCATGTCGCCCATATCAGGGGCGCCGCCGCCGCCTAGGCCCGCCTCACCAAACTGGTCGTAACGGGCGCGGGTCTGGGGGTCGCTGAGCACCTCATAGGCCCGGCCGATCTCCTTGAATTTGTCTTCAGCCCCAGGATCTTTGTTGACATCCGGGTGGTACTGACGGGCCATCCGCCGGTAGGCCCGCTTCAAGGTGTCTGGATCGGCGTCGCGGGCAGTGCCGAGCAGGTCGTAGTAGTCGGCCATCAGCCGTCCTGCTCCTCAGCCTGGCCATTCTCAGCTGCTTGGGGGCCAGCGGGGACGGCGCCGGAACCAGGCCCCATCGACACCTTGACCAGGGCGTGGCGCAGCACCCGACCGTTTAAGTGGTAGCCGCGCTGCAACTCCTCGATCACCACATCTTCGGCGTGGGCCTCGCTGGGTTCACGCAGGACCGCCTCATGCAAGCTGGGATCGAAGGGTTCACCCTCTACCCGCATCGGTGAAACCCCCAGCTGCTTGAACACATCCACTAGCTGCTTGTACAGGCCCTGATAGCTGCGATGCAGCGCCTGGGCTTCCTCATGCTGGGGATTCAGCTGCTGCCTTGCCCGGTCGAAGTTATCGACCACCGGCAAAATCTCACCCAAGGTGGAGCAGGTGATCTGGAGGCGCAGGTCTTCGCTGTCGCGGCTCTGGCGCTTGCGGAAGTTGTCGAAGTCGGCAGCCAGACGCATGTATTGGCCGTTGAGGGCCTCATGCTCTGCCTTGAGTGCCGCCAGCTGGCCAGCCAGATCGGAACCCTGATCAGAAATCTGGTGAGAGCCGGCCTCCTGTCCAGCCTCCATCTCCGGAGTAGCCGGAATCTCGCTGGGATCAGCGGCCTGGGGGGCCCCAGCTCCCAGGTTGCTGTCACCGCTCATCGAGGTGTCACCGCTCATGGCTGACAAGGTCGGACTTTGGTTCTAGACATGTTGAAGCGCCGGGCCTACCTCCCACAAGCGGCGGAAGCCCGCACCTTCTGGCTCCATGACCCTCACCCCTTCCCGCCCCGTCCCTGAAGCCAGCAGCGAAGAGCAGCAGCGTCTGGAGGTGGAGCTACTGGTTGGTGAACCGGTGCTGCAAGCAACCGAGTTGCAGACCCTTGGTCAAGACTTACTTTTTAGGGGCAAAGGGCTGCCAGAAGCCCGCTGGCGCGAACTGGGCGCCTTGCCCCTTCAAGATGACAAAGGAAGATTGGTAGTTGCCGTACCTAGCAACTGGGGGGCCCAGCAGCGCCAGAATTTAAGTGAGGAATTGCAACGTGCCGGCTTCAACGCGGAGCTGAAGTTGGCGTTGGCGACAAATCTCACAGCTGCGCTCACGGCAAAAGCACCAACTCCGGCTCCCGCAGCCTCCAAGCCAGCCCAACCGCGACCACCTGCAAGCTTTAACCCCCCCCGCTCCCTAACCAAAGACCTAGGAATCCCTGGCACCTCCGAAGGGCAGCTGCAGGAGGTTGCCGATGTCGAAGATCTGGAGGGGACTGCTGCTGCTGCCAGCAGCAGTGCCAATGCGTCACCAATCATCAGCTTGGTGGACAGAATCCTGATCGAGGCCCTCACCTCTGGTGCCAGTGATATTCACGTGGAACCCCAGGAAAACACCCTGGAAATTCGCTTTCGCCTCGACGGTGTGCTGCAGAAGCACTTCGAGGACCTGCCAAAGAGCCTGACACCAGCCGTCACATCACGCATCAAAATCATGGCGGAGCTAGACATCGCCGAGCGGCGATTGCCTCAAGAAGGCCGAATCAGGCGCATGTTCCGCGGCCGCAAAATGGATTTTCGGGTAAGCACTTTACCCAGCCGCAATGGTGAAAAAATATGTTTGCGCCTACTTGACAGCGGCGCCACCCAGCTCGGCCTGGAGACCCTAATCACCGATGCGGATGCGAGAAGAACCCTGCGAGAGCTGGGATCTAAACCCTACGGAATGATTCTGGTCACGGGCCCGACCGGCTCGGGCAAGTCAACCACCCTCTACGCCCTACTGGCTGAGCGCAACGATCCAGGCATCAACATTTCCACGGTTGAAGACCCGATCGAATACACCCTGCATGGCATCACCCAAACCCAAGTAAATCGAGAGAAGGGGCTCGATTTCAGTATGGCTCTACGTGCCTTTATGCGACAGGACCCTGACGTTTTGCTGGTGGGGGAAACTCGCGACTTGGAGACGGCCAAAACGGCGATCGAGGCCGCACTTACTGGCCACCTAGTGATGACCACCCTGCACTGCAACGACGCAGCCAGCGCCATCGCTCGCCTCGATGAAATGGGTGTGGAGCCCTTCATGGTGAGCGCATCACTGCTGGGCATCGTGTCCCAGCGGCTGCTGCGTCGGGTGTGTTCGGCTTGCCGAATTAGTTACACCCCCAATCCGGAAGAACTGGCCCGTTTTGGTCTGTTGAGTAGCCACGAAACCACGGTGACCTTCTTCAAGGCCAACACCCAGAACCGCAACCAGCAAGGCTGCTGCCCTGCTTGCAACGGTGCCGGCTACAAAGGAAGAATCGGTGTCTACGAAATCCTACGGATGACGGATACCTTGGCAGCAGCTGTCGCCAAGAGGCAACCCACAGATGTGCTGCGGCGAATGGCGCTTGAAAACGGCATGAAAACCCTTTTGGGCTACGGGCTGCAGCTAGTGCGCGAAGGTCACACAACCCTGGCCGAGGTCGAACGGATGCTGCTCACTGATTCAGGCCTCGAATCAGAACGCCGCTCCAAATCACTGAGCACCCTCACCTGCAGCAACTGCGGCGCCGGGCTCCATGACGACTGGCTCGAATGTCCCTACTGTTTAACCAGCCGCTGAACGTCCTATGGCCGTGATGATTGAAGACTTGATGACTCAGCTTGTCAAGGATGGCGGCAGTGATCTCCATATCAGTGCAGGCATACCTCCCTATGGAAGGTTCAACGGTCAACTGAGACCCATACACGATGATTCCCTAAACGAAGAAAGCTGCAATAAACTAATCTTCTCCATGCTAAACAATGCCCAGCGCAAGCAGCTAGAGCAAACCTGGGAATTAGATTGCGCCTATGGCCTTAAAGGGATCGCCCGCTTCAGGGTCAATGTTTACCGCCAAAGGGGTACCTACGCCGCCTGCCTGAGAGCCCTTGGCAACAGCGTGCCCACCCTGGAAAGCCTGGGGCTACCACCGATTGTGGAGGAAATGAGCCACATGCCCAAAGGGCTGATTCTCGTAACAGGCCCCACCGGCTCCGGCAAAACCACAACCTTGGCGGCGATGCTCGAGCACATAAACCAAACCCGGGCAGAACATATATTGACCATTGAAGACCCGATTGAATTCACATACAGACCAGTAAAAAGTGTCATCCATCAGCGCCAGCTAAACGATGACACCCGCAGTTTTGCCAATGCCCTAAAGGCCGCCCTTCGGGAAGATCCCGACGTAATCCTGGTGGGTGAGCTCCGAGACCTAGACACCATCCAGTTAGCAATTACGGCAGCAGAGACCGGTCACCTGGTATTTGGCACCCTGCACACCAGTTCGGCCGCCCAGACCGTGGACCGCATGGTGGATGTTTTTCCCCCCACCCAGCAGACCCAGATTCGGGTGCAGCTAAGCAGCAGCCTTGTGGCCGTTTTTGCCCAGACCCTTTGCAAGCGGCACAATCCAAGCCCCGGCCAATCTGGTCGTGTCATGGCCCAGGAGATCATGATCAATACACCAGCCACCGCAAACCTGATCCGGGAAGGTAAAACCGCACAGCTTTACTCTGCGATTCAGACAGGCGGTCAACTATCCATGCAAACGCTGGAAAAAGCCCTTGGGGATCTGGTACTCAGCAACCAGGTCACGATGGATGAAGCCCTTTTGAAAACCTCAAGACCTGAAGAGCTCAAACGTTTAGTCAACCAACTGGGCTGATTCACCACTAGGAACTCCTAAGCCATGCCTGCCTTCGTTGCCACCTACGTCAATCCTCAAGGCAAGTCAGTGCTTGTGGATATCGAGGCGACCGATCCGGCCCAGGCCAAGCGCAGCCTGAGGCTGCGAGGCATCCGAGCCACCGAAATCAAGGCCAAGCCGAAAACCACGGCGACGGGATCTAGTGCCGCAGCCCAACTAAGTGAAAAACTCAAATTCTCAAAACTCAATGAACTGCTAGAGGCGAAACCTGGCATCAAAGATAAAGCTGTATTTGCCAGCAAGATGTCGGCCCTTGTCAATGCTGGCGTACCAATTGTGCGCAGCATCGACCTAATGGCATCTCAACAAAAGATGCCCCTGTTTAAACGGGCCCTACAATCGATCAGCCTGGAGGTAAACCAGGGGATCTCCCTAGGCGAAGCCCTGCGGCGCTGGCCCAAAGTATTTGACAAGCTCAGCATCGCCATGGTGGAGGCGGGGGAAGCCGGCGGTGTGCTGGATGAATCCCTAAAGAGACTGGCCAAACTGCTTGAGGACAACGCCAAGTTGCAAAACCAGATCAAAGGGGCCATGGGCTATCCGGTGGCTGTGTTGTTCATCGCCATCTCAGTCTTTCTAGGAATGACAATCTTCATCATTCCCACTTTTGCGGGTATTTTTGATGGCCTAGGCGCCGAACTCCCCTGGTTCACCCAGATGATGGTGGACCTAAGTAGCCTACTGCGCTCAACCTTTTCTCTGTATCTGGTATTAGGACTTATTGCCGGGATATTTCTATTTGGTAAGTTTTATGCCACACCGATAGGCCGGCGGCGAGTAGATGCCCTTGTGCTCAAGCTCCCCCTGTTTGGCGAATTGATTCAAAAAACAGCAACGGCCCAGTTCTGCCGGACCTTTAGCTCCCTAACGCGAGCGGGGGTGCCCATTTTGATGTCACTTGACATAGTCAGGGAAATCACAAATAATTCCATTATCTCAGATGCAATTAGCAATAGCCGCCAAGACGTGTTGCAGGGAATTCCGTTAAGTGTGGCGCTTGGACGCATGAACGTATTTCCTGATATGTCTATAAGCATGCTCTCCATCGGCGAGGAAACAGGCGAAATGGACGCCATGCTCTCCAAGGTGGCTGACTTTTATGAAGACGAAGTGGAAGCCACCGTCAAGGCACTCACCTCCATGCTGGAGCCCGCCATGATCGTGCTTGTCGGCGGCATTGTGGCGTCAATCCTGCTGGCTATGTATCTACCGATGTTCTCGGTGTTTGATCAGATCAAATAACTCTCAGCCAAAGCCTGGCCGGCCAGCCAGCCGCTGCTCCAGCAGTGCTGGAAGTTGAACCCCCCAGTCACCCCGTCCACATCCAAAAGTTCACCCACCAAATAAAGACCAGGCTGCTGGCGACTCTCCATCGTCGCCAGGTTCACCTCACCTAGAGGAACGCCACCTGCCGTCACGAATTCTTCGCCGAAGGGGCCCCGCCCGGTAATGGCCAGCCGGGTATCACGCAAGGCCGATACCAACAGCTGCTGGTGCCGCTTAGCAAGGTCAGCCCAGCGCTGCTGAGGGTCTAGGCCATGGCGCTGCAACAGGGCCAGCCATAGGCGCCGGCTGAGGGCGGGCCAGGGGCGCCAGTTGGCTAGTTGCCGCTTTGCCTGGTCTCGCTTGGCCTCGACAAACAAGCCCTCAAGATCCTGCTGGGAAAGGCCGCCACTCCAATCAAGGCGCAGCTCACCCCGATAGCCACTGGCCTTGAGGGCGCGGGCAGCAAAAGCGGTGAGCCGCAGGGTGGCTGGACCGGACAGACCCCAATGGGTAATCAGCACCGGGCCCCGCTGGCGAAAAGGCTGGCCAGCCCGAGCGGCCTGGGGCTCCTGGGGCAGGTGCAAAGCCAGCTCCACCGGATCCATCACCACTCCGGCCAGCTCCAGCAGGGGATCGCCAGCCAGGGCCAAAGTGAATAGGGAGGGCACAGGCGCCACCAGCCCATGGCCTAGGGCCGCCGCCAGCTGGCGGCCGCTTGGATGGCTGCCGGTGGCAAGCACCAACCGATCGGCTCTGATCGCTCCGCCGCCCCGCACCAGCAGGTCAAAACCACCGGCAGCAGCCGCCGCGGCCCGCTGCAGGCTCACCCCTGTGTGCAGCTGCACCCCGGCCTGGAGGGCCGCTCGGCGCAAGGTGGCTGCCACCGATTCGGCACGATTTGAGCGGGGAAACAGGCGGCCGTCCGGCTCCTCCACCAGCTCGAGGCCATGGTCAGCAAACCAGGCGACGGCATCGCCGGGAGCAAAGCGGGAAAAGGGACCCCGCAGGGCCTGGCCGCCCCGGGGATAGTGCCCCACCAACGCCCGAGGATCCCAGCAGGCATGGGTGACATTGCAGCGCCCACCGCCACTGATCAACACCTTGTTTAACGGCTCGTTGGTGGCTTCCAGCAGGGCGATATCGCCAAGGCCGGCCTCAGCAGCACAGATGGCGGCCATGAAGCCGGCGGCACCGCCACCGGCCACGACAACGGCAGCATGAATTGGCAGCATGGGGAGATGGGCCAGATCGATCCAGCCAGTTATCGCTTCAGTGTGGCCCCGATGATGGACTACACGGATCGGCACTTCCGGGTGCTGATGCGGCAGATCAGCAGGCGCAGCCTGCTTTACACCGAAATGGTGGTAGCCCAGGCCCTGCACCACGCCAGGCAAGCACCTGATGCCAGCGCACCGGGGGGGCGGCTGGAGCGCCTACTGGGATTCGATCCGATCGAAAAACCCCTAGCCCTGCAAGTGGGCGGCGACGATCCTGGCTTGCTAGCTGAGGCCGCTGCCCTGGCGGCTGATTGGGGCTACGACGAAATCAACCTGAATGTGGGCTGCCCCAGCGAGAAGGTGCAAAAAGGCCGCTTTGGGGCCTGTCTGATGGCCGATCCTGACCAGGTGGCCCGCTGCGTTGCCGCCATGGCCGCCGCCTGCCCCTTGCCGGTAACGGTGAAACACCGCATTGGCATTGATGAGCGCGACTCATACGCCGAGTTGCTGGCCTTCGTGGATGCGGTGGCGGCAGCGGGGGCCCAGCGATTTGCAGTACACGCGCGCAAAGCGTGGCTGGAGGGGCTCGATCCCAAACAGAACCGCACGATCCCGCCCTTGCGCTACGACGTGGTGCACGCCCTCAAGCGCGATCGACCGCAACTGAGCATCGAATTAAACGGCGGTCTGGAAAGCCTGGACGACTGCGTGCAGCAGCTCGAATTGGTGGACGGGGCCATGGTGGGTCGGGCTGCTTATGCCCATCCCCTCCAGTGGAGGCAGGTGGACCAGCAGATCTACGCCGACGACAGCCAGCCGCTGGCCACAGCCTCCAGCGTGGTGGGGGGTTTGGTTGCCTACGCCGAGCAATGGCGCAGTCGGGGCGGGCGGCTGTGGCCCATCGCCCGCCACCTAGTACATGTGGTGGAGGGGGTAGGCGGCGCCAAACGCTGGCGCCAGCAACTCACCGAAAAAGCAGGGGCAAGGGACGCAGATGCTGGCGTTCTGGCAGCCGCGGCCCTATCCCTGGCAGAGCGGGGCTACTAGCCCTCGGCACCACCGTAGAAGTCGCCACCACCGCTATCGCCACCGCCACTGCGGCGGCGGCGGGTGCGCCCAGCGTCGAAGCTGTCGCCACCAGCAGGATTGCCAGCGCCATAGCTCCGATCTTCCCAGCCGCGGGCACCAGATCCCCGATCGCCGCCACCCTCATAACCGCCGCCGCCACCTGCGTAACCACCACCACCGCCTGCTCCACCACCACTGCCGCGGTTGTAGCCACCGCCACCGCCACCTGCGTAGCCGCCACCACCGCCTCCTCCGTAACCGCCGCCACCGCCGCCATAACCACCCCGGCGCGGGCCACCACCACCAGCTCCGCCGCCGCCGCCGCCGGTGCGGGGCTCGGCTTTGTTGATGCGCAGGGGACGACCCATCAGCTCAGCACCCTGCAATGCCTCAACGGCCTTTGCCTCTGCTGCTTCATCGCCCATCTCAACAAAGGCGAAACCGCGCTTGCGCCCGGTATCCCGTTCAAGGGGTAGGGAACAGCTAGACACCTCACCGAAGGGTGCAAACAATTCCGCCACGTCTTCCTGCTCAGCGCGGAAGGGAAGGTTGCCGACAAAAATACTCACGAACTGAAGATCGGCCGCGGGACCGATGCATGTGGGCCAATGGGCCACTAACCGATCCACCCTAAGACGACTAACGAAAGCTGGCTGCTCTCAGGAGGCAAGTCGCATCCGAATTTGCTGCAACTGCTGCTCAACCTGGTCAAAGCCCGTGCCCCCCTCGCTGCGCCGGGCCGCCACCACCTGCTGGGGAGTAATGGCCTTATAAATGTCGGCTTCAAAGGCAGGGTGCAGCTGCTGCCAGCGCCCCAGGGGCAGGTCGCGCAGCAGGATTCCCTCAGCCAGGCAGCCCTTCACCAGGCCGCCCACCAACTGATAAGCCTCGCGGAAGGGCACCCCCTTAGCCACCAGGTAGTCGGCCACATCGGTAGCGTTGGAGAAATCCGCCGCCACTGCCGCCTCCAGGCGCTGGGGCCGAAACTCGAGCCCCTCTTCAAACAGAATCGCCATCGCCTCCAGGCAATCGAGGCAGGTACGCACCCCGTCAAACAGGGCCTCCTTGTCTTCCTGGAAGTCCTTGTTGTACGCAAGGGGCAGCCCCTTGATCATGGTGAGCAAGCCCATCAGGTGGCCAAACACCCGGCCGCTCTTACCCCGCACCAGCTCGGGCACATCAGGGTTCTTTTTCTGGGGCATCAAGCTGCTGCCAGTCGCACAGCGGTCGGTGAGGCCGATAAAGCCAAACTCTTCGCTGGCCCAGAGAATCACCTCCTCACTGAGCCGGCTTAGGTGCACCAGCACCAAGCTGGCGGCAGCCATGAACTCAACCGCAAAGTCCCGATCACTGACCGCATCGAGACTATTGGCGTAGATGGTGTCAAAGCCCAACTCGGCGGCGGTCTGGCGCCGATCGATGGGCACCGGCGTGCCCGCCAGGGCCGCGGCCCCCAGGGGACAGATATTCACCCGGCCGCGCACATCTGCCAAGCGGGCCCGGTCCCGCTCAGCCATCTCGATGTAAGCCAGTAGGTGGTGGGCCAGACACACCGGCTGAGCCCGCTGCAGGTGGGTGTAGCCGGGGATTAAGACCGTGCTGTGCAGCTCAGCCTGAGCCAGCAGGGCCCGCTCAAAGCGCAGCAAGCCACCGTCAATGGCATCAATTTGGCCGCGTAGCCACAGACGCAGGTCGGTGCCCACCTGGTCGTTGCGACTGCGGCCGGTGTGCAGTTTCTTGCCCAGGGGGCCGAGTAACTCAATCAGACGCCGCTCAACGGCGAAGTGCACATCTTCAGCCTCCAGGCCGGGGTTGAACTCGCCCCTGGCTGCCTCAGCTCTCACATTCTCCAGGCCCTCGATCAACTGGGCCGCCTCGCTCTCGCTGATCACAGCGCAACTACCCAACATGCGGGCATGGGCGATGGAGCCGTCCAGGTCTTGCTGCAGCAGGGTGATGTCAAAACCGATCGAAGCGTTGAAGCGCTCGATCGCCGGATGCAGGCCCTGCTCGAAACGCTGGCTCCAGGTAGACGCGGTGGAATCAACAGCCATTCGGGGCTCGGCGGGCGGCGCTAGGCAGGTAATCAGCTTGGCAGGGAGGGCAGCATCAGCTCCTCCTTCACCTTGAGCACCACCATCGAAGCGTCATCGTCGAGCTGCCGGTCTGCCCCCACGAAGCGATCGAGCCGGGCAAACAGCTGGTCGAGAATCCCCTGAGCGCCGATGCCGGAGCGGCAGGCCGCCTGCAGCTGAAGCACCAACCGCTCCTCGTCGAAGCGCTCGCCGCTGAAGCCGGTGGCCTCAGTCACCCCATCTGTGTAATAGAGCAGCACATCGCCTGGATCCAGCACGATCTGCTCAAGGCCGTAATCGGCTTCGCTCTGCAAACCAATCAGCAGACCTGGGGCATCAAGGCGCTCCACCTGGTTGCGCTGGCGCCGCCAGATCAACGGCGGATTGTGGGCCGCATTGGCGTAGCGCAGCAGGTGGGTGCGGGGGTCGTAATCGGAATAAAAGAGGGTCACAAACCGGTGCGACTGGGCCAGGTCTTCCTGGGCCAGCTGGTTGAGGTCGTGAAGGATGCGCTCGGGGGAGTGGCCGCTCAGCACCTCGGCCCGCAACATGCCGCGCAGCATGGTCATCAGCAGACTTGCCGGCACGCCCTTGCCCATCACATCGCCCATCACCAGCGCCCAGCGGGCCTGTTCGCGGCGGCGGCCCAGCAGCTGGGGGCGGGTGGGGATGAAGTCGTAATAGTCACCACCCACCTGGAAGGCGGGGCGGCAGCGGGCGGCCAGCTCAACGCCATCGATCACCGGACAGCGGTCCGGCAGCAGCTGGGCCTGGATTTCAGCACCGATGCTGAGCTGGCGATCGAGCCGCTCGTGGCGCCGCATGGTCTGGAGCAGGGCCTCGTTTTCCAGAGCCACGGCGGCAAGGTCGGCCACCAGCTGCAGGTGGCGGCGATGCACCTCGCTCCAGGCAAAGCCCTGCCGATTGCTGAAGATGTATAGGCGGCCTCGCTGGAGGCTGCGGGAAACCACCGATGTAGCAACCACCTGGGCTTCGCCCAGCAACCGGCCCACCCGCTGATCAAGCAAGGCCGCCACAGCCGCATCACCGCTGAGAGCTGCCAAATCCCCATCCACCAACGCCGCCAGCTGGCGCACCAGCTCGGCGCAGGGCTCGGCAGGCGTGGCCTGCAGATACTCGCGCCAGAGGCGGCCATCCTCGTGAAATACCACCAGCACTGCCCCCTCGGCTTCCACCAGCCGGGCCGCCACCAGCGGCACCAGCTCCAGAAAGCGACCCAGATTAGTGAAACTGCGCAGGGCAAAAGCCAAGGAAGCCAGCAGCTCCTGGTTGCGCCGCTGCTCCCGGCTGAGGCTGTCGAGCAGTTGCCGCAGCGAGGCTGCAGCCGACAAGAGGGCCGGACCCTGGGGAGAAACCGGATGGGGGGGCGGCTTGTTGCTCACCGATTGGGCACGGTGCGGCCGCAGCGGTTTCGCAAGATAGCGGCGAAGCGGGCAAATGCCCTACCGGCCAAGGCAAGCAGGACCTCAGCGAGCCAGCAAGGCCTCAACAAACTCAAAGCTGTTAAAGGGGCGCAGGTCGCGAATACCCTCACCAGCGCCAATGAAACGGATTGGCAGCCTGGCTTCAGAGGCGACGGCCAGGGCCACACCACCACGGGCGCTGCCATCGAGCTTGGTGAGCACCACGCCCGTTAGTCCGGCGGCCTTGGCAAAAGCCATGGCCTGACGCAAACCGTTCTGACCCTGGCTGGCGTCCAGCACCAAAAGCGACTCCACCACCGCCTCCGGCGCCAGCTTGTCGACAATCCTGCGCACCTTGCTGAGCTCCTCCATCAAGTTGTGCTTGGTCTGCAGGCGGCCAGCCGTATCCACCAGCACCAGCTCAGTGCCCTTGGCCTGGGCAGCACCGATGGCGTCGTAGACGACTGCCGCTGGATCGGCATTGGCGCTGGGATTGGAGATCACCGGCACCTTGCTGCGCTCACCCCACACCTGCACCTGCTGCACCGCCGCGGCCCGGAAAGTATCAGCAGCAGCAATCAAGCAGCTGTAACCACTGCGCACCGCCAAGTTGGCCAGCTTGCCGAGCGTGGTCGTCTTGCCCACGCCGTTTACCCCCACCAACAGCCATACGTTGAGCTGCTCGCGGCGGGGGGCTAGCAGGGGCTGGCCACTGGCCTCGATCGGTTGGTCGAGGATGGCGCGCAGCTGCTCCTTAAGGAAGCGCAGGCCCTCGGCGGGATCCACCACCTCCTGATTTAGCCGCTGGCGCAGGGCGCCAAGGGCCCGGTCGGTGGCCTCCACCCCAACGTCTGCCCGCAGCAGGGTGGTTTCCAGACCATCAACCACCTCTGGCGTGAGCGGGTCATCACCCAGGTTGTCGAGCAGCTGGGTGACCAAGCCCTGGCGGGTTTTCTCGAGGCCCTGGCGCAAACGAGTGAGCCAGTCGATCTCCTCAAGCGAAACCTGATCAACCCGCTTGCCCTGGGCCGCGAGTACCTCAGCCGACCAGGTGAAGGTGGCGTCGAAAGCGCCCAAGCTGGGCTCAGCTAGTTCGGGCGCTGCAGGGGCTTCAAGGGCGGGAGCCTCTGGCGCCGTGATCGCCTGTTGGCGTTCGGCCCGCTGGGCCGCTGCCTGCTCCAGCATGGAAAGGGGCGCGGCCACTGGAGTAGCCGGTTGGGCAACCTGCTGAGGATCCTGCTCAAGACCCTGTTCGCTCTGCTGGGTATTGATCAGTACAGGCTGTACAGAATCTGGAAGAGGGGGCTCAGGGGCAGATTCGGGCTCAAGCTGCCGCCGCTTTTGCTCCTCCTGCTGGGCCTTGAGGCGGGCGTAGGCCTGGCGGGCCCATTCCAGCGCCTCAGCGTTGGGATCGGAGGAAACCTCAACAGGCTGTTCTTGAGCCTGTTCTGGACCCTGATCCGAAACCTGTTCAGAAGCTGGCGGCGGGGTTGCTGATGGGTCAGCTGGAGATGGGCCGGTGCGATTAAACCAGTCGTAAACCATGGCTTGCTCAGGCCTCCGCCGCGGAACGAGCTGCCGTAAAGCGCCGCAGCACCCCGTTGATCATGCGGCGGCCCTGCTCATCGCTATAGCGATTGGCTAACTCCACAGCTTCGTTACAGGCCACAGCAGGGGGGGTGCGGAAGCTCTCGAGGTCTACGGCTGCCAGCCGCAGGATGTCCCGATCGATGCGGGGCAGGCGAGTAAGACGCCATCCCTCCATCACCCGATCCAGCCGCTCATCGATCGCCTGACGGTCGCGCAGCACGGCCTCGACCCGGGCGATGGCACCTAGGCGCACCTCTTCTTGGTCGGCCAGCATCAGCAGCCGGGGCAACTCCAGGCTTGCAGAAAGGCGGTTAAGGGCCTGTTCAGCCGCGACCAGGCCGGCGTTGAGGTGCTGGCGCACCCGGGGCAACTGCTGCTCACCCTGCTCCTGCAACTCGCTATCAAGCAGTTGCTGCTGGGCGGCCTGCAAGTCTTCGGCGGAGCGATCCAGGGACTCACGCACGTCCTGGCTGAGGGTGGCGAGCACCTGCTGCAACAGGCCCTCCATGCCAGTTGGCAAGGCCGGGGCAGACGAGCCGCGATCACTGGTCTGACCAAGCATCAGCAGGGCCAGTTCACGGGAGAGGGTGCGGCTCTGCATCAGGTGGGTTCTGCCTCAGGAAAGTTGGGGGGTGCGCAGCTGGGCCAGCAGGCTGGAGAAGCTGCGATTGGGGGTGGAGCGTTCGTCGGGGTTGACGATGCCGGCGGAAATGATTGTGCGGAAAGCATCCTCCACCGAGATCTCGAGATCCTTAACAGAACCCTCTGGCACAACGGTGTACCAGCCGGTGGTTGGATTCGGCGCAGTGGGAATGAACACACTCAGCATGGGCTCAGTGAAGCCTGCCTGCAGGGCAGAGCCGATCGCGCCAGTCACAAAGCCCAGGGCGTAGAGACCCTCGCGGGGATACTCCACCAGCACGACCCGACGAAACTTGCTGGAGTTGCCCTGGAGGAAAGTTTCCAGCAGCTGCTTGAGGGTTTTGTAAACCGAGCCAGCTAGGGGGATGCGCAGCAGAGTCCCCTCGCCAAACTCAAGCAGCCAGCGACCAACAATGTTGCGGGCCATCAGGCCGATCAACAGGATGCCGAGCAGGGGCACCAGTAGACCAACGCCCAGGTTGATCAGCTCCTGCAACACCGGATTGAGGGTATTGAAGGGATTGAACTGCTTAGGGATAGAAGTGAGAAACGCCAGCACGAAACGGCTCACCGTGGTGCCCAACCAGATCGTGGTTGCCAGTGGAATCACCACCAGCAAACCAGCGATCAAATCGTTCTTGAGATCGGATTGAAGCCGATCCCCTAGGGGCTGATCCGATCTGGGGCTGGATTGAACCAAATGACAATCCGGAGATCCGGCCTGCAGCAATCTGCTTTCAACTTAGCCAGCCGGCCTCACAGCAGGGCCACTAAGGCCAAAAGCACGAAGCCGATAGCCAGTACCACTGCTGTGCCGGTGCCGCCGTAGCGACGCTGGTTGACCGTGAGATCACGAGCGCGCTGTTGCTGCTGAAGCTGATCTTCAGCCTGCTGCAACTGGCGCTGCATGAAACTCTTAGCAGCCGCCTGCTGCTGCTCCGGAGTGGCATCAGCGGGGATCTGACCGGCCTGGGCCGCCTGGGCAATCAATTGGTCGATGACCTGAGGATTGTCCATTTGGGCGCGGGCCATAGCCAGTTGACCCTTGCGCGCAGCCAGCTGCTGATCTGCCTGTTCGGAGAGGCTGCGGTCGCCGCTGATTGAAACCGGCACCGCCACGACCAAGGCAAGGGCCAGCAGGATGCTCACTACAGCCACAAGCCAGCGCAGCGGGGTGCGGCCAGCGGCGGGATGGTCGAGGCGACTGCCGAATAGCATCAACACCAACCCAACTAAAGCCATCGGCGACTGGCTAACCAGTCGATCCATCAGCAGCTGGCGATATCCCTCTTCAGCCCAGTTCCAAGAGCCCAGGAGCACCAGCAACTGCAGGGCAAGCAACACGACCAAGGTGAGGCCGAGCCAACGCAACAGGTGGCCTAGGCGGCCGAAGGAAGCAGTGCTCACAGAAGGGTCTCGCGGCAGATTTAGACAACGGCGCAACTGTACGGTCGATGACGCTGCACGCCCACCACGACCTTGCACTCCGTCTAAAACAGCAAGCCCAGCAGCTTGGGTTTGACCCGGTGGGCCTCGCCGCCGTGCCAGCCGGAAAGCGCCTGGAGCTGCGCACGGCGGCCCTGGAGCGCTGGCTTGCAGCGGGCTATCAAGCCGACATGGCCTGGATGGCCGACCCGCGCCGGCGCGCAGTGGAGCAGCTACTGCCCGGGGTGCGCAGCCTGCTGGCGGTGGGCCTCAACTACTACGTGGAGGCCGATCGGGCACCGGGGGCGCTCAAGGTGGCCCGCTACGGCTGGGGACGGGACTACCACCGGGTGATCGATGGCCGCCTGCGCCAGCTGGGTCGCTGGTTGGAGCAGCAGGTGCCTGGGGTGGGTTGGCGGGCCTGCGTCGACAGTGCACCGCTGATGGATAAGGCCTGGGCCGAGCAGGCCGGCCTGGGCTGGATTGGCAAAAACGGCAACCTGATCAATCGCGAGCGTGGCTCCTGGCTACTGCTGGGCCACCTGCTCACCACCTTGGAGCTGCCTGCCGATGCTGCCGCCACAACCCTTTGCGGCAGCTGCAGCCGCTGCCTGCCGGCCTGTCCCACCGGCGCCATCACCGAGCCCTTCGTGGTGGACAGCCGCCGCTGCCTGGCCTTTCACACCATCGAAAACCGCGATCCCGAACTGCCGCAAGCGATCACCAGCAAATTGGAGGGCTGGGTCGCCGGCTGCGACATCTGCCAGGACGTGTGTCCCTGGAATCAACAGCCGCTGCAAAGCAGTGAAGATGCGGATCTACAGCCCCGGCCCTGGCTGCTGAACCTGCAGGCCGAGGAAGCCCTGGGGTGGAGCGACGCCGACTGGGATACCAAGCTGCGAGCCTCGGCCCTGCGCCGACTCAAACCCTGGATGTGGCGGCGCAACCTGCGGGCCAGCCGGCGCGGCACTGCCTAGGCTGGCCAAACCCGTCTCCCCGTAATGGCTCCGCGCTGGTCGCGCCCTGACTTCAGAACTGCCCTGCTGCCCGCTGCCCTCGGGCTGCTGCTGACAGCTGGGCTGCCCGCCCGGGCGTTGGTGCCCTACGTGTACGTGCCCCAACGGCAGGAACTCGAAGCTGCCGGTCTGGGCATCGCCCAGGCGGCGGCCCGGCTGCTGCGACTTGGTCAAGCCAGGGACGCCGCCAGGCTGGCTGCCCTGACGGTGCAGCTGCTGCCAGAAGATCCCCGCGGCTGGGTGTTGCTGGCTGAGGCCCAGCTGCGCAGCAACCAGCTGGAACAGGCCGGTATATCACTGGCCAAGGCCAAGAAACTCGATCCAAGCAACCCTGGGATCTGGTTTGCCGAGGGTTCCCTAGCCCTACGGGCCGGCAAACCCAATGAGGCCATCGGCCTGTTGGAACAGGGCCTGAAACTGGATAAGCGCAACGCCGGCGCCTATTTCGACCTGGGCAACGCCCGCATCCTGCTAGGCCAGAGCGGCCAAGCCTTGGCTGCCTTTGAGCGGGCCTCTTCCCTGCGCAAAGGCTTCTGGGAAGCCCTCAACAACCAGGGGCTGGTGTTGTTCGAGCAGGGCAATAAAAAGGCGGCCATCAGCCGCTGGCGCGAGGTGTTGAAGATCAAGCCAGATGCGGCTGAACCAACCCTGGCCCTGGCCGCCAGTCTGTTTGCCAACGGTCCGGAAAATCGCAGCGAAGCTGTCGAATTGGTTGGCAAGGCCCTCGACACCGAACCCAACTACGTGCTCGACAGCCACCAGAAGGACCAGCTCTGGGGACCGAAACTGCGCAGCACCACCGCCGAACTCTTCAAGCTGGCCGAACTCAAACCCGTGGTGGATCGGGCCCTTGCCAATGCCAGCCCGGAGGGCGAAAGCAGCGACGAGGAGTAGATGGGGAGCCCTGGACATCATCTGTAGGCTGAGCCCCAGCTTGCTGCCCCAGACCCCAACACCGGATGGCCGAGGAGCGATCAGGCGAATCCATCGGACCGGGCAACGACGCCCGCATCGAACCGATTGCGCTGCACCTAGAGATGCAGCGGTCCTACCTCGAATACGCCATGAGCGTGATCGTTGGCAGGGCCCTGCCGGATGCACGCGACGGCCTCAAGCCAGTGCAGCGCCGCATCCTGTTTGCGATGCACGAGCTGGGGCTCACCCCGGATCGCCCCTACCGGAAATGCGCCCGGGTCGTCGGCGACGTACTCGGCAAATACCACCCCCATGGTGATCAGGCCGTCTACGACGCCCTGGTGCGCCAGGTGCAAACCTTCGCCAGCCGCCATCCCCTGCTGGATGGCCACGGCAACTTCGGCTCCGTGGACGACGACCCCCCGGCGGCGATGCGCTACACCGAAACCCGCCTGGCTCCGATCGCCAACGAAGCGCTGCTGGATGAAATCGGCGCCGACACCGTTGACTTCGCGGCCAACTTCGATGGCTCCCAGCAGGAGCCGACGGTGCTGCCAGCCCAGCTGCCCTTCCTGCTGCTAAATGGCTGCACCGGTATCGCCGTGGGCATGGCCACCAACATCCCGCCCCACAACCTGGGCGAGGTGGTGGATGCCCTGATCGCCTTGGTGCGCAAACCGGAGCTAAGCGATGAAAAGCTGCTGGAGCTAGTGCCCGGCCCGGACTTTCCCACCGGCGGCGAGGTGCTGGTGGGGCAAGGGGTCCGCGATACCTACCTCGTGGGCCGCGGCAGCATCCCGATGCGGGGCGTCGCCCACATCGAGGAGGTACAGCCCGGAAAGGGACGCCATCGCCGCGGCGCCGTGGTGATCACCGAGCTGCCATACCAGCTCAGCAAAGCCGGCTGGATCGAGAAACTGGCTGAGCAGGTAAACGACGGCAAGATCGGCGGCATCGCCGATATCCGCGACGAAAGCGACCGTGAAGGCATGCGGGTGGTAGTTGAACTCCGCCGCGACGCCAACGCCGAAACCGTGCTGGCCGACCTGCAGCGCCGTACCGCCCTGCAAAGCAACTTCGGCGCCATCATGCTGGCCCTGGTAAACGGCCAGCCGGTGCAGCTGAACCTGCGGCGCCTGCTGCAGGAATTCCTGGACTACCGGGAACTGACCCTGATCCGCCGCACCCGCCACGCCCTCAAGCGCTGCGAAGACCGCCTGGAGGTGGTGGAGGGCCTACTAAAGGCGCTCTATGCCCTGCAGCAGGTGATCGCCCTGATCACCGCGGCCCCCGATGCCGCCAGTGCCCGGGCGGCCCTGCAGGTGCAACTCGAGCTGAGCGAGCGTCAGGCCGATGCGGTGTTGTCGATGCCACTGCGGCGCCTCACGGGCCTTGAACAGGAAAGCCTGCGCAAGGAAGCTGCAGAATTGGCCGTGGAACGCGAGCGGCTGCGCCACCTGCTGGACGACCGCACCGTGCTGCTCGACACCCTGGTGGCCGAACTCAAAGCCCTGCGCAAGCGCTTTGCCACGCCCCGGCGCACCCGGCTGGTGGAGGGCGGCGATGCCCTGGTGGCCCAGCGAGCTGCAGCCATCCGCCCCAACGCCGAACTACAGCGCCAGCAAGCCTTTGGCGCCCTGGCCCCCGAAAGCCGGCTACTGATCCAGGCCGATGGAGCCGTGAAAATCCTCAGCGCCCAGATGCTGGGGCGCCTGCACCTAGATGAACCCATCCAACTTGGAGAGCATCCGGCACCAGCCCGGCTGATCCTGCCGATCGCCGAGCAACCGCTGCTGCTGGCCTTCACGGGTAGTGGCCGGGTGGCCTTACTGCGCTGGGAATTCGCCGGCCAGCAGCCGGGGAAGCTGGAGCGCTTCCTACCCGACAGCATCGAGGGCGAAGCGGTAGTGCAGGTGCTTCCCCTACCCCGCCAAGGCAGCCTGGGACTCCTAAGCAGCGACGGGCGTTTCAAACGTCTGCCAATTGAGGAGTTTCAGGAACTGTCTGGCCGGGCCACCACCGTGCTCAAGCTCAAGGAGGGCGTGACCCTGCAGCGGGTGGTGGCCGGCCAGGAAGGAGACACCTTGATAGTGGCTACCAGCACTGGCCGCGTGCTGCGGCTAAGCCTGGACGAAACCCAGCTGCCCCTGATGGGGCGCGCTGCCCAAGGCCCCCTACTAATGCGCCTGTTGCCAGGTGAGCAGCTGGTGGGTGCCGCCTGCCTTACTGCAGCGGAAGCGGAAACCACCGGCGCAAACCAAAGCACAGTGGTGCTGGCCACCGCCAGTGGGCAACTGAAGCGGCTGCTGGTGTCGAGCCTGCGGCCCTGTCAGCGAGGCGACATGGGGCAGATCGGCCTGCGGCTGCAGGAGCGGGGCGATTACCTGGTCGACCTGCAAAGCCCAACCGGTACTGCAGTTGGAAGCGCCGTGCTGGGACTACTGACTGATAAGGGCTGGAGCTGCCGCATCGACCTAAACGAGCTGGAGGGCGAAGACACCAGCGGCACTGGAATCAACCTGAAGCTGCCCCAAGGACAGCAAATTCAAGAACTGATTCCTCTTATCAACTAACTGCCAATCAATTAACTGCCAAGGGAACCAAGCAGCCCTTAGAGCTCTTGCAGCACCTTGGCAGCGATGCCAGCCGGCTCAAGCATCAGCTTGCTGGAGCTCACCTGCTCGTCCATTTCGATGGGATAGGCACCGTCAAAGCAGGCGGTGCAGAAGTGGGCGGAATTGGCATGGGCCGCATCCACCATGCCCTGCTTGCTCAGGTAAGCGAGTGAATCGACGCCAAGGTGGGCGGCGATTTCTTCCAGGGTGAGACGAGCAGCAATCAACTGGTCCTGGGTATCGGTATCGATGCCGTAGAAGCAGGGATGGGTGACTGGCGGCGAACTAATTCGCATATGCACCTCGGTGGCGCCGGCATCCCGCAGGGCTTGCACCAACTTGCGACTGGTGGTGCCCCGCACGATTGAATCGTCGATGACCACAACGCGCTTGCCGGCGAGCACATCTGGCAGGGGGTTGAGCTTCACCCTGATGCCGGCCTCCCGCATCGCCTGGGTGGGCTGGATGAAGGTGCGGCCCACATAGCGGTTCTTGATCAGGCCGTCAGCAAACGGGATACCGCTGAGCTGGGAGTAGCCAATCGCCGCCGGAATACCGGAATCGGGAACGCCGATGACTATGTCGGCTTCTACCGGTGTTTCACGGGCCAGGGCCTCGCCAATTCGCACCCTGTAGCTGTAGAGGGATTCGCCGAAAAAGCGGCTATCTGGCCGGGCG
The DNA here is from genome assembly GCF_024345355.1 of Cyanobium sp. WKJ7-Wakatipu. Lineage (NCBI taxonomy): Bacteria > Bacillati > Cyanobacteriota > Cyanophyceae > Synechococcales > Prochlorococcaceae > Cyanobium > Cyanobium sp. WKJ7-Wakatipu. Next base: position 14,490 of record NZ_JAGQAY010000018.1, on the reverse strand, counting down.
AAATAGATCATCTCGAAGACGCACAGCTTGGTGGGCTGCTCGCACCAACGGCTGCGGCTTGGTTCGGCTTGGCCTGGACGGAAATGGATGATCTCGCCGGGCTCCACATCGCCATCAAAGGCGGCTCCAATGATGTCTAGCCCGCACGACTCACTGCTCACCACCCACTGGGCTTGCTGCGTTTCACCAATATGACCAAACACCAAAGGCCGGATGCCATGGCCATCCCGGAGAGCGAAAAGGCCATCAGGGGTGCCGATCACCAGGCTGAAGGCACCGCGGCAGCACTCGGCAGCGACCCTAATCGCCCCATCCCAATCCAGGCCCCGGTTCACGGCCTGCTGAATCGCAAAAGCGATCAGTTCGGAGTCGGTGGTGGAGGTGAGCTCACTGGCAATGGACGCCAGGTCGTGGCGGAGCTCGGCTGCGTTGACCAAATTGCCGTTATGGGCAAGGGCGAAAGGACCAATGCGGGTGTTGAGCACCACCGGCTGGGCGTTGCAAACCTTGCTGCTGCCGGTGGTGGAATAGCGGTTGTGGCCGATAGCTAGATCGCCAGTGAGGCGCTCCAGCACGGCCTGATCAAACACCTGGCTAACCAGGCCCATGTCCTTGTGCAGGCGCACCTTGCGCTCTGCATCAAACACGGCGATACCGGCTGATTCCTGGCCCCGATGCTGCAGGGCGTATAGACCGAAGTAGGTGAGGTTGGCCACCGGTTGCCCCGGCGCCAGCACGGCATAGACGCCGCAGGCTTCCTCGGGCTTGTCCGGACGCATCACCAGCACAGGCCCATCAACAATCACGGTGAAATTTCATTCTGCACGAGCGCCCTCGCCCATTCGCCGCGGGATGGCCTGCTCGTAGCAGGCCTCCAATGCCGCCAGGCTCTGCTCAAGCAAAGGTTGGCCTGCTTGGCGAATTACCAGGCTGGCAGCAGCTGTAACCGCGCCAAGCCGCTCTGCCGGCACTGCAGCCAACGCCAGAGCCTGCTGCCATGCGGCATCCTGATCGGCGGGCACGCTCACCAGGATGCGGGCACCACCCTCGGCAAACAGCAGCCGATCCAGTCGGGCGCTGCTGGCCGTGATCTCCAGCTCAGCCCCCAGGGGTATTAATGCCATGGTGGCGATGCAGCACTCGGCCGCAGCCACCGCCAGGCCGCCATCGCTGAGGTCGTGGGCGGAGGCCACCAAGCCCTGGGCAATCGCTTGGCGCAGGAAGCCCTGAACCGAACGCTCCAGAACCAAATCAATCTCAGGCGGGCGCCCCGTGACGGCTCCATGCAGCCGCTCCAGATAGCTGCTGCCGGCCAGGCTCAAGCGGGGATCGGCGGGAGCCTCACCTGTTTCCAAAGGCACCCCCAGCAGCCAGATGGCGTCGCCGGCCTGGCGCCAGGCCTGGCCGCGCACGTGCTCAAGGGTGTGCACCAGGCCGACCATGCCCACCACGGGGGTGGGGTGGATCGGCTGCATGAGGCCATCGGGCAGGCGGGTCTCGTTGTAGAGGGAGACGTTGCCGCCGGTGACAGGGGTATCCAGGGCGCTGCAAGCAGCCGAAAGGCCGCGGCAGGCCATCGCCAGCTGCCAGTAGCCGGTGGGGGTTTCCGGCGAGGGGAAATTGAGGTTGTCGGTGATCGCCAAGGGCTCGGCGCCGACACAGCTGAGGTTGCGGGCCGCCTCGGCCACCGCCGCCATGGCGCCGCGCTCGGGATCGAGGGATACCCAGCGGTTGGGGCAGTCCACCACCGCCGCCACGCCACGGCTGGCCGCCGCCATGGCGCCCTCGCCCTGCTGGGGTCGCAGCCGCACCACGGCCGCATCGGCGCCGCCGGGGGGCACCACGGTGTTGGCCTGCACCTGGTGGTCGTACTGGCGGTATACCCAGCGCTTGGAGGCGATGGTGGGGTCATCAAGCAGGGCCAGCAGGGCCCCATCCCAGCTGAAAGGCAACTCAGCTGGTAACTGGGTCTCGCTCCAGCGCCAGTGGGCCTGGATCTCAGCAGGCGGCTCGCTCAGCAATGTGTGGTGGTTGATCGGCGTGTCGTCCGCCAGGGCGCTGGCGGGCACCTCGGCCGCCACCTGGCCGTGCTGCAGCACCCGCACGATGTTGTCTTCCAGCACCCGGCCCACCACTGCTGCCTGCAGCCCCCAGCGCGTAAAGCGCGCCATCAGCGCCTGCTCCGTGCCGGGCTTGACCACAAACAACATCCGCTCCTGGGATTCGCTCAGCAAAAACTCATAGGCGGTCATGCCGGCCTCACGGGCGGGCACGCGGTCGAGATCCAGCTCAATGCCAAGGCCGCCCTTGGCAGCCATCTCCGAGCAGCTGCAGGTGAGGCCGGCGGCGCCCATATCTTGAGCCGCCACCACATCACCGCTCTGGAAGGCCTCCAGGCAGGCCTCGATCAGTCCCTTCTCAAGGAAGGGATCGCCAACCTGCACGGCGGGGCGATCATCCAGGGAGGCCTCGGTGAGCTCGGCGGAGGCAAAGCTGGCGCCGCCCATGCCGTCGCGGCCGGTGGTGCTGCCCACATAGACCACGGGGTAACCAACTCCTTCAGCACCGGAGCAGACGATCTCCTCGGTTTCCATCAGCCCCAAGGCCATGGCGTTCACCAAGGGGTTGCCGGAGTAGCTGGGGTCAAACGCCACCTCCCCACCCACGGTGGGCACGCCCACGCAGTTGCCGTAGTGGGCGATGCCGGCCACCACGCCCTCCATCAGACCCACGTTGCGCTCGTCCTCCAAGGGACCGAAGCGCAGGGCATTGAGCAGGGCGATCGGCCGGGCGCCCATGGTGAAGATGTCGCGCAGGATGCCGCCAACGCCGGTGGCCGCACCCTGGAACGGCTCCACGGCCGAGGGGTGGTTGTGGCTCTCGATCTTGAAGGCCAGGCGCTGGCCTTCACCCAGATCCACCACGCCTGCATTCTCGCCAGGGCCCACCAGGATGCGCGGGCCGGTGGTCGGGAAGCCCTGCAGCAGCGGCCGCGAGTTGCGGTAGCAGCAGTGCTCCGACCACATCACCCCAAACATGCCCAACTCAGCGCGGTTGGGAGCGCGGCCGAGGCGACGGCAGATCTCGTCGTAGTCGGCCTGGCTGAGGTTCTCCTTCTTGAGGGCATCGAGAACCGAATAGGCCGGTGCTTCGAAAGAGGCGGCAACCACGTGCAGCTGGGCAAGATCACTCCAGTCTCGCCGAGCGGGCCTCACAGCAACTGGAACTGGTCTAAGCGAGGTTCAAATCCAGGGATCTTCATCATCAGCAGGCGGTCCAGAACGGCGGCGGCGAGGGGGGGCATCGGTTTCGTAGGGCTGATCTAACCCCTCCGGCTCCTGCCAAGGCGGCTCCTCAAGCCAGCCCTCCAGCCTCTCCTCAAATCGGTTGCCCGCCTCTTGCACCTGATCGCGCCACCGCCTTGAACGACGCAAAAACTCTTGCCGCACACTTGCCCGGGCTAGGGGCAGGTCGTCGATGCTCTCCAGCGCGGTGAGCACCTGGCCGGGCTGCTGATCCAGCAGGCGATCCAAGCTCAATCGCCAACGGCTACTGCCCGGCAGGCGTGGATCACTGCGACTCACCAAATAATGGCGAATACGGCCACTACGCAACTCGATGGCGGCATCAGCCAAGGTGCCGATCGGTTGCTGGCGGCGATCCAGCACAGCCGCATCGATCAAAGTCGGCAGCTTCTCCAACACACCAAGCTCTGTTTCAGCTGGTTCACCCTGCACAAGTGCTTCCAGCTCAGAAATGCCTCGCAGCTGGTTGAGACGCCAGACCTCCCGGCGATTGCCAAAAGCCGACGGTTTTGAAACCCAACCCAGCACCCGATGCACAGGGGGATGCATCCACACCTGCACGCCCGCACCGTGATCGAGCCCCTGATCGCATCGAACATGCCGGCGCAGTAACTCACTAAGCAGCACCTGCTCCGGAAGGGGAGCCACCGTCAGCTGCGGATCTGAACGGGCATCACCAAGTAGGTGAATTGATCCCCTTCCGCAGGAGTCAAAATCGCCGGCGTGGTGGGGGCGTTGCACTGCAACAGCACCCGATCACAGGCCATGGCCTTGAGACCATCGAGCAAGTAGCGGACGTTGAAGGCAATCTGAATCGCTTCACCATCGATGGTGGCAGCGAGTCCTTCAGAACCACTGCCCACGTCCTGGGCATCGGCCTGAATCAATATTTGACCGGTGGCGGGCTCGGCACTGAGCTTGACGACATTGTTGTGCTGGTCAGCAAGCACAGCCACTCGCTCAAGAGCCGACACCAGAGCGCGGCGCTCGAGATTGATCGTGCGAGTGAAGCTCTCTGGAATCAGCTGGCGGTAGTTGGGGTAGGTGCCATCAAGGCTGCGGCTGGTGAGCACCTGGTCGGCCCAAAGGAACACCACCTGGCCGCGATCACAAAACAGGCTCAAGGGCTCTTCAGATTGACGTCCTGAGAGCAGACGCTCCAGCTCCCGCAACGAGCGAGCTGGCACGGTGACGGCAAAAGGCTCCTCGGCTTCGTTTTGCCCAGAGGCGGTCGCATGGGCAAGCCGGAGCACGGCCAGGCGATGGCCATCGGTTGCCGCACATTCCAGCCCGGCCGGATCAAGGCCCAGGTGCACACCAGTGAGCAGTTGCTTGGCTTCGTCGCCACTGCTGGCAAAAAGGGTGGCGCGCAGACCCTTAACCAGGGCTTCCGCTTCCAGACGAATCGGTGTACCGCTCTGCACTAGGGGCAGGTCAGGAAAATCATCGGCAGGCATGCCCCGCATCTGGTAGCTGCCCGAAAGGCTGGTGAGCTCCACCTGCTCGGAACCTTCAGCGCAATTCAGCGTGATCGGGCTATCACTCGAGAGGCGCGAAACAATTTCGCCAAACAACCGGGCGGGCAGGGTGATGGCGCCGCTGGTCTCAACGCTGGCGCTGATGCTCGTCTGAATACCCAGGCTGAGGTCAAAACCGGTGAGGCTGAGTCGACCCGTGCCCGCATCAGCGGTGAGCAGCACGTTGGCCAGCACCGGATGGGTGGGGCGACTGGCCACGGCCCGGCTGACCAGCTGCAGGCTGGAGCTGAGTTCAGACTGGGAGCAGACCAGCTTCATGGCGTTTGTGCTGGGGAGCCTGACGGCTTGATCAAGGGTGACCCCACGCTTCCACAGGGCGGCTGATTCCGCAACGCCGGTGATCCGTCTTGCTCCGCTCTCCTAAGGATTTGATTGATCAAGTTAAAGAAAGAAATTAAAACCGTCTTAGTAGGGGTTGAGGAAACCGGGGAAAACCGAAAAACTCTCAGCTGCAGCTGGGTTTTATCATGATCAGCCCTGGGGTTTTGCCTGGGCCAGCTGGGGTAAAAATCAGCTTTTCCGCCGTTTCCAGCAGGTGTGGAAAACATTGGCGTTGGGGAGCTTGGCCAAGCCGAGAGCTTCTCCGCGGTTTCTAGTGCCTTTTCCCCAGCTGTTCAGCAGACGCTTTGCTGATTGGTTGAAGGTTTTGGCTAGGCCCGGGCTTGGGTTAGGTCTGGGCTTGCTTAAAAACCCATCACTTCGGCCACCTTGGCGGTGTCCGCCTCCAGACCGGTATGGAAACGGGCGTCATTGTTTTCGATGGCGGTAGTTGGATCCTTGAGGCCGTTGCCGGTGAGCACACAAACCACCGTGGCTCCCTGGGGCACCTCCTGGTGGTGCTTGAGCAGGCCTGCGACCGAGGCGGCACTAGCTGGCTCGCAGAACACCCCCTCGCCGCTGCCCAGCAGCTTGTAGGCATCGATGATTTCAGCGTCGGTGACGGCCATGAAGTTGCCACCGCTTTCGCTGCGCACGTTTAGGGCTTTTTCGCGATTCACCGGGTTGCCGATGCGGATCGCCGTGGCGATGGTGTCTGGCTGCTCAACCGTGTGGCCCAGGACCAAAGGAGCAGAACCAGCTGCTTGAAAGCCCATCATTCGGGGCAGCTTGCGGCAATGGCCCTCTTTTAGGTACTCGTTGAATCCCATCCAGTAAGCGCTGATGTTGCCGGCGTTGCCAACCGGGATGCACAGCCAGTCCGGCGCTTCACCAAGGGCATCCACCACCTCGAAGGCGGCGGTTTTTTGCCCCTGCAATCGGTAGGGGTTCACCGAATTCACCAGGGTGACCGGGTATTTGTTGGCAACTTCCTGCACGATCGCCAGGGCTTTGTCGAAGTTGCCCTGGATGGCGATCACCTCGGCGCCGTAGAGCAGGGCTTGGGCCAGTTTTCCCTGGGCCACATAGCCATCTGGGATCAGCACGAAGGCCCGCATGCCGCCGCGGCGGGCGTAGGCGGCCGCGGCGGCCGAGGTGTTGCCCGTGCTGGCGCAGATCACTGCTTCAGAACCGGCTTCCTTGGCTTTGGAAATCGCCATGGTCATGCCCCGGTCTTTAAAGGAGCCGGTGGGGTTGAGGCCGTCGTATTTGAGATAGACCTTGACGCCGCGGCCGATTCGCTCGGCGATCACCGGGGCTGGGATCAGAGGTGTGGAACCCTCCCGCAGGGTGATTACGGGTGTGCGCTCTGAAACTGGTAGCCAGCGCCGATAGGCCTCGATCAGTCCAGGCCAGTCCTGCATGGTGGGACGGGCAGCAAAGGGGCCCTTGCTCAAACGCTGCAGAGAACGGAGCAAGGACACAATTTGGACAGTGACTTCAGTGAATCTACGGCGCAGCAGCTGGCGCGGCGACGCGCAACCCATCCAGCGGTGATTCGGAGAAGAAGCGCACCAGCTCGGTGATCGAGCTGGTTTTGCTGATCAGGTTCATCAAGGCGGGGATGCTCACTTCCATCTGCTGGGCGGGATAAGCGCGCAAGAAAGAAATTGCAGATATCGAACCGTTGCCTTCAACGACCCCCAGCACCATGGCGGAGCGCATGGCTGGAATCCCGGCCTGGGATGCCTTGAGCGGAAACACGATTACAGTCAGGCGCTGCAGGATTGCCTCGCCGATTCGGGTGTTGAGCAGCCTGCTCACCAGGCTTACAGGCAGGCTCACCGACTGATTCAGCAGCTTGGCGATTTCCTGGGGATTTTGGCGGCTGAAGCTCAAAACATCGGCTAGCAGGCCTCGGGCTTGGCCGGTCTTAGCCAGATGCTCCAGGTCTGCAACGGCGATGGAGCGGCGAAAGGCACCGCTCACAAACACCAGGTTTTCAGCAGCATTAGCTGGCTGCAGGCTGACTGCAGGCCAGGGAACGACCAGGCTCAGGCCCAGGGCGATGGCAACAAGGGCCTGACGCTTACGGCCTAACGACGCTATTTGCATGGCGATAAGCCTACGGCGATTGCTTTCAAATTCAGGCGGCGACGAGCACATCTCGCACCAGGCGAACCATGCTGCGCTCGGCCAGACCCTTGGCTAGTTGAACTCCCATCTGGCGTAGTTCCGGTTCTCCCACAAGGCGTGGCAGGCGGCGCAGCAGCATCTGGGGTTCGAAGCCGGGCAGGGCTTTGAGTATGCCCATCAACTGGCGCACTGGCTCGAGGTCGAGCAGCGGTTCACCTGCCTCGCTTAGCCGGTGACGGCGCAAACCTGGAGGTTGGAACCGCTCTGGCAGGCGCTTGCCGATGCGCAGGGTGGTTTGCCAGGCCATGGCGTCCATGCGGCCGACCATGGCGTCTACCAGCTGTTGGCGTAGCAGCCCGCCGTTGGCTGAGAAAAGAAAGCTCAGCACCTGATCGAGCAGCCCTTCGAGATCGAGCTGGGCTCCTTGGGAGGCGCTAGCGATCAGGTTGTCGAGCCGTTGCCAGCGGAAGATGTCGCCGTCGAAGAGCATCTCTTTGAGGCTCTGGCGCAGGGTGGGATCGGGGTCTTCCATCAGCCGCCGGGCGAAGTAGGGGTAGGCGGCGCCAAGGATCTTGAACTCGGGATCAACGCTGAGGGCGATTCCCTCCAGGGTCACCAGCGAGCGGATGATTAGGGCGTAGTAGGGCGGCACCTGGAAGGGGAAGCGATACATCACGCCGGAAAGGTCATCTGTGACCGCTTTGAAATCCATGCGGCTGACTCCCTGCTCGATCGCTTGACCGAACACCTTTTCAAAAGCCGGCACTATCGGCTCGAGATTTACGTCTTCGGCCAGGAAGCCCAGGCTGACGAAATCCTTACTCAGCTTGCCGAAACTGCGATTTACCAGGTGCACAACCGCCTGAATCAGGCCGGTGCGCGATTCGCGGCTCACCTCGCTCATCATGCCGAAGTCGAGGTAGGCGAGCCGGCCATCCGCCATCGCCAACAGGTTGCCGGGGTGGGGGTCGGCGTGGAAAAAGCCGTGCTCCAGTAATTGCTGCAGGCTGCAGTTAACACCGACGTTCACCATGTCGTCGGGGTCTACACCGATGCCGCGCACCGCTTCGAGATTGGTGAGCTTCACCCCCTCCATCCATTCCATCGTGAGCACCCGGCGGCTAGTGGCTTGGTGGTAGATGCGGGGAACGGTGATACGGGGATTGTGGGCGTGTAATTCGGCGAAGCGCTCGGCGTTGGCGGCTTCGTTGAAGTAGTCCATCTCCTCAAACACCCGCTTGCCCAGTTCATCGATCAGGGCCACCAGGTCGGAGCGGATTAGGCCGACGTTTTGGTTAAGCCAGGAAGCGATGTTGCGCACGATGTAAAGGTCGAGCGTGATTTGCTCCCGCAGGCCCGGGCGCTGCACCTTTACGGCCACCGCCTGACCCCCCTTGAGCACGCCCTTGTGCACCTGGCCCAGCGAAGCGGCCGAGATCGGATCGGTGTCGAGTTGCTCGTAGATGTCGAGTACTGCAGCGCCCAGGTCCTCTTCGATGCAGGCCATCGCCAGGGCGGAGTCGAAGCCCGGCAGCTGGTCTTGCAGCTGGGCAAGTTCCTCCAGCAGCAGCGGCGGCACGATGTCGGGCCGGGTGGATAGGGCCTGGCCGGCTTTGATGAAAGCGGGGCCGAGCGAAGCCACTAGATCCGCTGCCTCCTTGGCGCGGGACCTGGCTACCTCCGTCGCCTTGAGCCGCCCGGTGAGCCAGTCGAAGCCCACCCCAAGTAGGTAGAGCCCGATTGGCACCAGGGTTTGCCACAGGCGCCGGAATAGCCGTTGCGGGTGGCCGGTGTAAATCCGGGTGATGGCGGCCGGGTCGTAGCTCAGCAGGCCAGCGGCCTCCAGAAAATCACCCAACTCGGCTTGGTTGTTGTCGGGATCCATGGGAGTTGGGCGGGCAAAGCACCGCTAAGGCGCACCAAACCCCTTCTAAACGAATCCCACTGCCGCTACGGTCTGGCCGGTACCCCAGTCCGGTTAGCGGAGGCCGACGTGCTCACGGGACTGCGCCTCAGCAACATCGCCCTGATCGAGCGGCTGGAGCTCAGCTTCAGCGAGGGCTTCACGGTGCTGACCGGTGAGACGGGAGCAGGTAAATCGATCCTGCTTGATGCCCTCGATGCCCTTTTGGGTGGGGCCCAGGGCAGCGCCGGCGCCCGGCTGCTGCGGCGCGGCGCTGAGCGCGGCACGATCGAGGCCAGCTTCAGCCTTTCGCCCCCTTTGCAGGCCTGGTTGCAGCAGCAGGAGCTGGAGGTTGAGGAGGGCGAACTGCTGCTATCGCGCGAGTGGCGCCTCACAGAAGAGCGCCTCAGCAGCCGCAATCGGCTTAATGGCGTGGTGGTGAGCCGGGCCCAGATCCAGGAGTTGCGGCCCTTGCTGCTCGATCTCACCGTTCAGGGCCAAACCCAGCAGCTGGCGCGGCCCGGTCAGCAGCGCCGCTGGCTGGATCGCTTTGGTGGCGAAGGCCTTCCGCTTTTGCTGGCGCCGGTGGCGGCGGCCTGGCGCCAGTGGAAACAGGCGGCGGCGGCGTTGGAGCAGGCCTGCAGCGACTGGGACCAGCTGCAGCAGCAGCGCGCGGCCCAGGAGCAACTGCTGGCCGACCTGGAGGCGGCCCAGCTGCAAGATCCCCAGGAGCGTCAGCAGCTTCAAAACGAGGAAAACCGCCTCGCCCATGGGGTGCGGCTGCAGGAGGGGGTGATGGTTTTGCTGGGCCGCTTGCTGGAGGGGGCAGAGCAGGCGCCATCGGTGCTGGATCACCTGGCCGCCTGCGAACAGGAGCTGCTGCAGATGGAGGCCTTAGATGGCGGCGTCAGTGAGCTGCGCAGTTGCTGTAGCGATGGTTTGGCGGCTTTGCAGGATCTGGCCCGCGATCTGGATCGCTACGGATCTGGTCTTGATAGTGACCCAGAAAGCTTGGCAGCGCTGCAGGAGCGCATGGCCCAGCTTAAGGCCCTGGAGCGGCGCCATGGCCAGGAATTGGCTGGCTTGATCTCCCTGCGCGATCGCCTGCGCCAGCAACTGGCCCCCGGCGGTGGCGAAGCTTCCCTGGAGGCCCTGGAGCAGGCGGAGCAGCGAGCCCGCCAGCTTCGCGATCAGGCCAATGCCTCTCTCAGCGCCGCCCGCCGCCAGGCCGCCGCTGCCCTGGAGCAGCAACTGATGCAGGCGCTGCGGCCGATGGGATTGGCCAATGTGCGCTTCGCGGTGGCGATTGCACCGGCGCCAGCGGGGGAGGAGGGAGCCGATGCGGTGCAGTTTCAGTTTTCCGCCAACCCGGGTGTGCCCCTGGCGCCCCTGGCTGAGGTGGCTTCAGGCGGTGAGATGTCGCGCTTTCTGCTGGCTCTGAAAACCTGTCTGGCGGCGGCAGACCAGCACGTCACCCTGCTTTTCGATGAGATCGACACGGGCGTGAGTGGCCGGGTGAGCGGCGCCATGGCCGAGCTGCTGGCCCGCCTGGCTAAGCAGCGCCAGGTGTTTTGCGTCACCCACCAACCCCTGGTGGCCGCGGCGGCAGACCACCACTTCCGCGTCTCCAAGCAGGTGTTGGAGGGTGTCACCCATACGCGGGTGTCCCAGCTGCGGGACACCCAGGACCGTCAGGCGGAGCTGGCCGAACTGGCGGGTGGCGATTCGGGTGAGGCCCGCAGCTATGCCGCCAGCCTGCTGGATCAACACGGTCACTAGAACCCCTACAGCACTGGTATGTGCCCAGGGCAAGGGGAGCATCCGTAGACTTGCTCGTTCATGAGCCGTCTGGATGCCCCGCGCCAAGAGCTCTGCTGCCTCTAGCTCTGCCACCAACGGTGCAGCCGCTAGCAGAACCCTCGCCCAGACCGTTCACGAAAAGGCCCTTGACCCGAGCCGTGTGCTCAGCGGCGGCTCTTTTGAGGATGTGATCCGGGTGCGGGGCGCCCGTCAGCACAATCTCAAAAACGTAGACCTCACCATCCCGCGCAATCGCCTGGTGGTGTTCACCGGTGTGAGCGGCAGCGGTAAGAGCTCGTTGGCTTTTGACACGATCTTTGCCGAGGGCCAGCGCCGCTACGTCGAGAGCCTGTCGGCCTATGCGCGCCAGTTTCTGGGCCAGGTGGATAAGCCCGATGTGGATGCGATCGAGGGGCTCTCACCGGCCATTTCGATCGATCAGAAATCCACCAGCCACAATCCCCGCTCCACCGTTGGCACGGTGACGGAGATCCAGGATTATTTGCGCCTGCTGTTCGGCCGGGCTGGGGAACCCCATTGTCCCCAGTGCGATCGCTCGATTCGGCCCCAGACCATCGACGAGATGGTGGATCAGATCCTGGCTTTGCCCGAGGGCACCCGCTACCAACTATTGGCGCCGGTGGTGCGCGGCAAGAAAGGTAGCCACGTCAAGCTGCTGGGCGGTCTGGTGGCCGAGGGCTTTGCGCGGGTGCGCATCAATGGCGAAGTGCGCGAGCTCGCCGACAACATCGAGCTAGATAAAAACCACGCCCACAACATTGAGGTGGTGGTGGACCGGCTGGTGGCGAGGGAAGGGGTGCAGGAACGGCTCACCGATTCGCTGCGCACCGCTCTTAAAAGGGGCGATGGTCTGGCGCTGGTGGAGGTGGTTCCCAAGGCCGATGAGGAGCTGCCCGATGGGGTGGAGCGGGAGCGGCTCTATTCGGAAAATTTCGCCTGCCCGGTGCACGGCGCCGTGATGGAAGAGCTGTCGCCTCGGCTGTTCTCCTTCAACAGCCCCTACGGCGCCTGCCCCGACTGCCACGGCATCGGCCACCTGCGCAAGTTCACCGCCGAGCGGGTGTTGCCCGATCCCTCCCTGCCCGTTTATGCGGCGATTGCGCCTTGGGCTGATAAGGACAATTCCTATTACTTCTCCCTGCTTTATTCGGTTGGGGAGGCCTACAAGTTTGAGATCAAGACGCCTTGGAATCAGCTCAGCGCTGAGCAGCAGGAGGTGCTGCTGCATGGCAGCCAGGAGCCGATCAGCATTCAGGCCGACAGCCGCTATCGCAAGAGCGCCGGCTACGAGCGTCCGTTTGAGGGCATCTTGCCGATCTTGGAGCGCCAATTGCGTGACGCCAGCGGCGAATCGGTGCGCCAAAAGCTGGAGAAGTTTCTCGAGCTGGTGCCCTGCGCCACCTGCCACGGCCTGCGATTACGGCCGGAAGCGCTGGCGGTGCGGGTGGGCCCCTATGCCATCCACGAACTCACGGCGGTGAGCGTGGGCGAAACCCTGCGCCGGATTGAATCGCTGATGGGGGTGGGCGAGAGCGAGGGTGCTGATCCTTTGCTCAGTCCACGCCAGATCCAGATCGGTGATCTGGTGTTGCGGGAGATCAGGCTGCGCCTGAAGTTTCTGCTGGATGTGGGGCTCGACTATCTGAGCCTGGATCGGCCCGCCATGACCCTCAGCGGTGGCGAAGCCCAGCGGATTCGGTTGGCGACCCAGATCGGCGCGGGCCTCACCGGAGTGCTCTACGTGCTGGATGAGCCCAGCATCGGTTTGCACCAGCGTGATAACGACCGGCTGCTTAATACCCTGCTGAAGTTGCGGGATCTAGGCAACACCTTGATCGTGGTGGAGCACGACGAAGACACGATTCGTGCTGCCGACTACGTGGTGGATATTGGCCCGGGGGCGGGGGTGCACGGCGGCCACATTGTGGCGGAGGGCAGCTTTGAGGATCTACTGGCCGCAGAGGATTCCCTTACCGGGGCCTACCTCAGTGGCCGCCGCTCGATTCCAACTCCAGCTGAGCGGCGCAGTACCGGTAGCCGCCGGCTCACGATGGTGGACTGCGAGCGCAACAACCTGGCCGGCTTCGATGTGGAGATTCCACTGGGGCGGCTGGTGTGCGTCACCGGGGTGAGTGGCAGTGGCAAGAGCACCCTGGTGAATGAGCTGCTGCATCCGGCCCTGGAGCACCAGCTGGGCCTGAAGGTGCCATTTCCACCTGGCTTAGGTGAGCTGCGTGGTATCAAGGCGATCGACAAGGTGATCGTGATCGACCAATCACCGATTGGTCGTACGCCCCGCTCCAACCCCGCCACCTATACGGGCGCTTTTGATCCGATCCGTCAGGTGTTTGCGGCCACGGTGGAGGCCAAGGCTCGCGGCTATCAGGTGGGTCAGTTCAGTTTCAATGTGAAGGGTGGCCGCTGTGAGGCCTGCAGTGGTCAGGGCGTCAACGTGATCGAGATGAACTTCCTGCCGGACGTATATGTGCAGTGCGATGTATGTAAGGGTGCCCGCTACAACCGCGAAACGTTGCAGGTGACCTACAAGGGTCACACGATTGCTGATGTGCTGGAGATGACGGTGGAGCAGGCCGCCGATGTGTTTTCAGCTATCCCGCAGGCTGCCGACCGATTGCGCACCTTGGTGGATGTGGGCCTGGGCTACGTGAAACTGGGCCAGCCGGCGCCCACCCTCTCAGGCGGTGAGGCCCAGCGCGTGAAGCTGGCCACCGAGCTCTCTAAACGGGCCACCGGCAAAACCCTCTATCTGATCGACGAACCCACCACCGGCCTCAGCTTCTTTGATGTGCACAAGTTGATGGATGTGATGCAGCGCCTTGTCGACAAGGGCAACTCGATCCTGGTGATCGAACACAACCTCGATGTGATCCGCTGTGCCGACTGGATTATTGATTTGGGTCCAGAAGGTGGCGACAAGGGCGGCGAGATCGTGGTGGTGGGTACCCCTGAAACGGTGGCAGAGCATCCCACCAGTCATACGGGCAGATACCTCAAGCAGGTACTGGAGCAGCATCCGCCAGAGGTGGTGGCAGGTTGAGTGGCGGTTTGAGGGTGGTGTGAGGGTTGTGTTGGAGGGGTAGGGGAAGGGGAAGGACTGGGAGTGGCTTGGGTGGTGGCTTGCTGTTGGAAGGGGAGAAGGAGGCAGTTGGAGGCAGTTGGAGGGGGTTGTTGTAGTTCTGCTGGGGTCTTATGGGCTTTAGAGGCTTAAGATTCGGTGAATCGCAGCAGAATGCAGCAGGTTGCTTGGAGGACTTGGGGTTCTGGGGGTAGGAGTCCTGTCGCAGTCCTGTGTTGGGGACTACTGGCAGGTTGCTTGGGGTCTCGTGATTACCCATAAGCCTCCGCAAGCCTGAGATCGCGCTCCGTGCAAGGCGTGCAGCAGCAGACTGCATTGGCGATCCGTTCCGTCATCGCAACCATTGAGAAACGCCGGTTGAAGCGGAAGCAG